>SKWY01000546.1 GCA_007128675.1 Deltaproteobacteria bacterium
CTTTCCCGCGTTGGCTACGATGTCTACGCCTATGACAGGTTCGAGCAGCTCATGGCGCGAAGCTACGAGGCTGTCGTAGTGGAGGAGACGAGGACCACTACTACAACTACCGACTCCAAGCCGGCAGGGATCTCCATGTCCATGACGGGCGATGAGATGGGCGGGAGCCTCAGTGCCTCGGTGACGGACCCAGAGACGGGAGAGACGATCAGTGTCTCTGTCGGTGCCGATGCCACCGGCGCCCATGCTTCCGTTTCCACCGATGAGACGACCACCACGCACACCTCGGTGACCACTACGGTCCCATCGGTGATCGTCTATGACGAGCTGCCCTCCGATGCCCAGGCCTGGGTCTTGGAGGAGTCCGGCATCCACGGCGTGGTGACGGGACGTGTTTCCGTTTCCGAGCCAGATGACGTGACCGGTTTCGTGACGGTTCGCTCCTTCGTACGAATGGGCGACGCTAGGACTGGCCAGATGGTCTGGCAGTTCGAGTGGGAGGATAACGCACATGACGGCCGCGTTGATGTTCCCGACGCCATCAATCGCACCGTTGAGGCGCTAGAGGAAGCCCATCGAATGCACATGGGCATGGAGTCCAGAACTCTTTGATGCCCTCCTAGCTGTCGTCCGAGGGAAAAGACTTCATCGGCGAACCCGGATCGTTTGGGCTCATTAGTCTATTCGGTAGAGCGGCTTTGCCGCTCTAACTGGGCGGGCCTGCGGCTGCCGGTGTCTTTTTGCGCCCAAGTCCTCGTTGTCGTTTCTCGTGTAGGGGCGGGTCTTGGGACCTCGAGAAGGCACCCGACGATTCCGGTCGAGCAAGAGTCGCCTTGACACGTCGTGCACCCAGGAAATAGGTTTCCCGCCTTTCTTCTCGAGGGCACATGTATTTTCAAGACCTTATCCTGACCCTGCAAGCGTACTGGAAGGATCGCGGCTGTCTGGTGATGCAACCCTATGACGTGGAGGTGGGGGCTGGCACCATGAACCCCGCGACGTTCCTTCGCGTTCTCGGTCCCGAGCCCTGGAATGTTGCTTACATAGAGCCATCGCGACGACCCACTGATGGGCGTTATGGAGAGAACCCCAACCGCCTTCATCAGCACCATCAGCTTCAGGTCATCATGAAGCCCAGTCCCAAGGATATTCAGGAAATATACCTGGACAGCCTGCGGGCGATCGGGATCTCGCATGTCGATCACGACATACGATTCGTCCATGACGATTGGGAGTCGCCCACACTCGGCGCATGGGGGCTTGGCTGGGAGGTTTGGTGCGACGGCATGGAGGTGACGCAGTTCACATACTTCCAGCAGGCAGGCGGCTTCGATCTTTCTCCCATATCCGTCGAGCTGACTTACGGCCTCGAAAGAATCTGCATGTTCCTACAGAAGACGGAGAACGTCTTCGACATGGAGTTCGGTCCTGGCGTGACTTACGGCGATGTCTTCCACCGACAGGAGGTGGAGATGTCGCGTTACTGTTTCGATGCCTCGGATGTCGACATGCTCCTTTCCCTGTTTCGTGCCCATGAAACAGAGGCCAAGAGACTTTGTGACATGGAACTTCCGATTCCGGCCTACGACTCCTGCTTGAAGTGTTCCCATTACTTCAACATGCTCGACGCAAGGGGAGCCATAAGCGTCACCGAGCGCGCGGGATACATAGCTAGGGTGAGGGTGCTTGCTCGGATGTGTGCCGTTGCATGGCTCGAGAGTCGGCGGACGCTCGGTTATCCGATGCTCCGGGATTCTGCTGCTCGTAGTGCGCTTCGGCTGGATCGGGATGAGAGTGATGCTCCCCCGAAGACGAGCGGGCCGAGCAAGGAAGATGGTGGGGAGCAGGAGGCCGGTGCGCGATGAAGAGGTCAGCTAGAGCAAGAGACCTGTTGATTGAGATTGGCACCGAGGAGCTCCCCGCCGCCGCGGTGGAACCGGCCCTCGATGCTCTTCGAGATCGTTTGTGCGCGTCTCTCGATGCGGCAAGGCTGGGACACGGGGCCCTCGAGGTCTATGGCACTCCGCGGCGCCTGGCGGTGATAACTCGGTCCGTGTCCGGGCGCCAGCCCGATCGGATCAAGAAGGTCATGGGACCGCCGAGCCGAGCCGCCTTCGACGCGAGCGGCACTCCTACCAGGGCGGCGGAAGGTTTTGCCCGTGGTCAGGGGGTTCAAATCGATGCCCTCGAGGTCGTGGATACGCCGAAGGGGCAGTACGTAGCGGCGAGAATAGAAGAGGCCGGCCAGCAAGCGGAGGAAATTCTCCCAGAGCTTCTGCACTCGGTGGTTGCCGGGATGCCTTTCAAGAAGTCCATGCGCTGGGGCGAGGTCGGGGTGAGCTTCGCCCGGCCCATTCATTGGCTCTTGGCCCTACTTGGGACCTCGGTCATCTCGTTTGGCTACGGTGATGTTGCCAGCGGAAAGCGAACCCGTGGCCACCGGTTTCTTTCTCCAAGATCCTTTGCTCTGCAGAGCCCCAGGACATACCTGGAGCGTCTGGAGAAGGCGAAGGTAATCGCGGATGTCGATACTCGGCGACAGAAGGTGCTCGAGGATGCCCAAAGAGCCCTGGCAGAGCATGATTCGGGCTGGCGTCTTCGCGATGACCCGGAGCTTCTGCGGGAGGTCACGCAGCTCGTGGAGTGGCCCGTGGCGATCGTGGGGTCGTTCGAGCCAGCCCATCTAGATCTTCCACCAGAGGTGTTGGTCAGCGAGATGCGGCACCATCAGCGCTACTTCAGCGTGGTGGACGAGAGCACCGGCGGGCTGGCGCCGGCATTCGTTGCTGTATCGAACACGCCCGTGAGCGATCCCGACGTGGTACGCGCCGGGTACGAGCGCGTCCTTGCGGCACGTTTGGCCGACGCTCGATACTTCTTCGATACCGACAGCTCTCGTCGTCTCGAACAGCGCGTCGATGGTCTGGGGAGGGTGGTGTTTCAGGAGAAGCTCGGGAGCGTTCTCGACAAGGTCGAGCGGGTTCGTGCTCTTGCTCTGTGGGTTGCCAGTCGACTCGAGCTTGAAAAGAAACAGCGAAGCCTCGGTAGGGCGATCACGTTGGCCAAGGCAGACCTGACCACCGGTATGGTGGGCGAGTTTCCTGATCTGCAGGGCGTCATGGGGCGCTACTATGCGCTGGCCGACGGTGAGCCCGAGCCCGTCGCACGGGCCATAGAGGAGCACTATCTGCCAAGGCATTCCGGTGACAGTCTGCCCTCCACGGATGAAGGGGCCATTGCGAGCATCGCCGATCGTCTGGATACTCTTGCGGGAATATTCGGCATTGACAAGCCGCCAAGTGGTACCGCCGACCCCTTCGGGCTTAGGCGGGCCTGCCTCGGGGTGGTGGCCATCATTCTCGATCGCCGTTATCGCTTCTCGATGACCTCGGCCTTGAGCGAGGCAATAGCGCTGTACGAGGGTCGTTTGACCTTGGATGCGGCCACCACCAGGTCGCGTGTCCTCGATTTCTTCCGAGGAAGGTTGAGAAACCTATGGACGGCCAAGGGCTACTCCGTGGATGTAGTCGAGGCCGTCTTGACGGCGGGCTTCGATGATGTAGTGGCCGCGCTGGAGAGAGTCGAGGCCTTGACCTCGATCAAGAAGCATCCGGACTTCCTGTCGCTGGCGGTAGCTTTTACCCGCGCCTCGAACATATTCGCCAAGGCGCCATCCATTGACGCCCAGGATGTCGATCCACAGCTGTTCGAGTCGCCGACGGAAAAGGCTCTCTGGAAGTCGCTGATGAGCGTGCAAGAAAAGGTGGACACTTGTCTTCGGAGTCATGACTACGCTGCGGCGCTGCATCAGATGATAGCCCTACGAGCTCCAGTCGACGCTTTCTTCGATGGCGTCCTCGTCATGGCCGAGGACGCGCGGGTGCGCGACAACAGGCTGATTATCCTTCGGGGGATAGTGGACCTGTTCGGGAGAATCGCGGATTTCTCCAAGATTCGCTCGGAGGCCCAGGGGTCCTAGCCGGCAGTGCATCGGTTGATTTCGCTACATTTGTTGTTTGCTCTTGGCTGATTCGCTTAGACCCTTGACGATTCGTCGAATCGGCAAACTGTTCGATAACCCATTCCAGACTCATACAGGACGGAGATTCAACATGACGACCAAGTACGTTTATGCTTTTGGCGCGAAGGAGGCCGAGGGCGATGGCACGATGCGTGACCTTCTAGGAGGAAAGGGCGCCGGTCTCGCCGAGATGACCCTTGCTGGCACTCCCGTGCCCCCAGGCTTCACGATCACCACCGAGACCTGCAACGCATACCTGGAGCAGCAGGCTACTCCCGCCGAGGCGGCGAAGCAGATCGATGAGCAGCTGGGCCTGCTCGAGAAGAGGATGTCCAAGCGACTCGGCGATCCATCTGCTCCCTTGCTCGTATCCGTTCGCTCAGGCTCTCGTTTCTCGATGCCCGGGATGATGGATACCGTGCTGAACCTAGGCTTGAACGACGAGACCGTTGAAGGTCTCGCCCGAGTCACCGAAAACCCCCGCTTCGCCTACGACGGTTATCGTCGGTTCATCCATATGTACTCGGACGTGGTTCTCGGAATCGCGCATGAGAACTTCGAGAAGATACTCGCTGGACATAGGGAGAAGGCCGGGGTTCGAACGGATGGCGAGATTCCGGCCGATGTTCTTCGGCAGGTGGTTGCGGACTACAAGGCGTTTGTGGAGAAGACACTGGGACGGCCCTTCCCACAAGATGCTCGTGCCCAGCTCGATGGTGCGATAGAGGCGGTGTTCCGGTCCTGGAACGGCGAGCGCGCTCGCACCTACAGACGTATTCATCACATTCCCGATGATTTGGGCACTGCCTGCACGATACAGGCGATGGTCTTCGGCAACATGGGCGACTCGAGTGCCACGGGTGTCGGCTTCACGCGAAACCCGGCGACGGGAGAGAAACGTCTATACGGCGAGTTTCTCATCAATGCGCAGGGCGAGGACGTGGTCGCCGGCACCAGGACGCCAAGGCCCCTTGCCGAGCTGAAGGAAGAGATGCCGAGGGCTTTTGGCGAGCTCGAGGAGATCGCCATGAGGCTCGAGAAACACTACGGCGACATGCAGGACTTCGAGTTCACCATCGAGGATGGCACGCTCTACATGCTCCAGACGCGGGCGGGCAAGCGCACGGGGATGGCGGCCGTTCATGTTGCGACCGACATGGTGGACGAGGGCCTCATCTCGCAAGAAGAGGCCGTCTTGCGCGTCGACCCCTCGCAGATCCCCCAGTTACTCCATCCAGTCTTCGATCCCGAGGCGAGGGCCAAGCATCCCGCGGATGCTAGGGGCCTGAACGCATCGCCTGGAGCGGCGTGCGGTCGCCTCGTATTCACGGCGGATGACGCGAAGCAGTGGGCGGAGCGGGGAGAGAAGGTGATTTTGGTAAGGCAGGAGACCAGCCCCGACGACATACATGGAATGTTCGCGGCGGTAGGCGTGCTTACGGCTGCCGGCGGAATGACCAGCCATGCCGCGGTTGTAGGGCGGCAGATGGGCAAACCTTCCGTCGTCGGGTGCACGGCGCTTCGTATAGACATGGAGAATCGGAAGCTCACGGTGGGAGAGAAGGTCGTCTCGGAGGGTGATTGGATCTCCATCGATGGTACCGCCGGCGAGGTGATCTGTGCCCAGGTGCCGACCACCGAATCGGAGGTAGTGCGGGTGGTGATGGGAGAGCTGGATCCCACGAAGAGCGCTCTTTACGGGGCTTTCGATAGGATCATGGGATGGGCTGATGAGGCCCGTAGGCTTCGGGTCCGCGCCAATGCCGACACCGGTCCCGATGCTGCCCTGGCAATAGGCTTCGGAGCACAGGGAATTGGCCTGTGTCGCACCGAGCATATGTTCCTCGGCGAGCATCGCCTCCCAGCTGTCCGCGAGATGATTCTCTCGCGCACCGCTGAAGAGCGACGGGCGGCGCTCGAGAAGATCCTGCCGATGCAGCGGGAGGATTTCGCATCGATCTTTCGGGCAATGAAGGGCAGGCCGGTCACGGTTCGCACCCTCGATCCGCCTCTTCACGAGTTCCTCCCGAGCCATGAGGATCTGATGGTGAGGATCGCCGTGCTCAAGGCTACTGGGAAGAACGAGACCGAGGATGGTCGCAGCCTCGCGGAGCTCGAGCAGCAGCTCGAGAGGGTCGAGGAGCTGGTGGAGCAGAACCCCATGCTCGGATGGAGAGGCTGTCGGCTCGGAATCATCTACCCCGAGATCACCGAGATGCAGGCAAGGGCCATCTTCGAGGCCGCGGCTATCTGTCTTGGCGAAGGAATAGACGTGATGCCCGAGATAATGGTGCCGCTTGTCGGGCACGTGGAGGAGCTTTCCAGGCAAAGGGCGCTGGTGGATGAGACCGCCAAGGCTGTCATGAGCGAGAAGGGCATCGATATTCCGTACACGGTCGGCACCATGATTGAGGTTCCTCGCGGGGCTATCACCGCCGGCCGAATAGCCGAGGTCGCCGAGTTCTTCAGCTTCGGCACCAATGATCTGACGCAGACCACGTTTGGCTTCAGCAGAGACGACGCCGGACGTTTCCTCGGTCATTATGTCGAGAGCGGTATCCTCGAGCGAGAGCCCTTCGTCACGGTGGATCGCGAGGGAGTGGGGGAGCTGATGCGGTGGGCTGTCGAAAAGGGTAGGGCTACCCGTTCCGGCATCAAGCTCGGAATCTGCGGAGAGCATGGCGGAGATCCGGAGTCCGTCGCCTTTTGCCACGAGCTAGGCCTCGACTACGTCTCGTGTTCTCCATACAGAATACCGGTTGCTCGCATGGCCGCCGCTCATTCCGCTCTACTGGAGGCAGAGGCTAGAGAGAAACGCTCCACAGCGTGAATCGAACGTGTCGCTCGAGGCTTGAATGGCGATTAGAGCGATGACCAAGACCGATATGTGCGGATCCAGAGCTACTTCACATCGCGGTAGTCTCTATCCGTCCTGGTATCGCTCTTCGCCTTCCCGATTCGAGTCGCGAGCTTCGCCCCTCGTTATGCGCCCGCCAGAAGCCAGGCGGCACCATGAGACAAGACAACTTCCTTGGAACCGGCAGGAAGCTCGCCGATTAGGCCTGCCTTCGCACCTTTGCAGAGGTTCGGCATCGTTGCGGACTGTTCTGCATTGACCGGGGGCTTGGCCGCCTTCTATGGTCCGCAACGATGCTTAAGCGAAAACGAGTGATGCAGTCGGTCCTTGCCGCGATGCTGATCGTGATCTCGGTGACGGCCTGCGACGATGATGAACGAGAAGCGCAGCCACTAGATCTCCTCCGGTTCCCGACCGACATGGTTTTGGGTGGGGAGGAAAGCGAGCTTCTCTATGTGGTCGGGACGAACTTCGATCGGCGCCATGCTGGTGGGGCACTTCAGGTCATCGATCTCGCTGCTTTGAACGAAAGAGTCGATGGGGCGACAGAGTCCGCCCTTCCGCTCCGGATCGCCGATGTTCCTGTCCTTGGAGGTGTCCATATCGGAAGCTTCGGAGGGCAGATCGCTCGAGCCGTTCTCGATGACGGGACCGAGCGACTATTCGTCCCGCTTCGAGGCGAGGGCGGTGTGACGGTAGTGGATATGGTGGGTGGTGGTGAGCTGCGCTGTCATCTAGATGCTGGTGCGGACTGCCGCCGGCAGATGTTCGACCTCTTGGCGCCCAGCGGAGCGAGCATTGCCGATCCTTTTGCCGCCGCCGTCGTGGGCGAGCATGTGTACGTGGCGGCTCTGCGAACACAGGCCACGGAGGAAGCCGGCGCCACTTCAGGGGCGAAGGCGGCGTACATGGCGAGAATGTCCGTGGAGGATCCCGCCGACCAAATGGTGCGGTCCGTGGGGGCGATGATTACGCGTGACTTGGTGGCGGGTCCCGACAATGTGCATCTCTTCTCCATTGGAGCCTTGTCGCCGGCTGTTGGAGGGGCGACTACGGGGCAGATTCGATCCTTCTCCGCGACTGCTTTTGAAGATGAGGATATTTCGATCCAGAGAAAGTCTCTAATCGAGGCTGTCGGCTCGAGTGACGGCCGCGCCATCGCCTTTTCCCAGGATGGTTTGCGTGCCTTTGTGCTGACGCGTAGTCCGAGTGCCCTAGTGGTCTTCGAAAGCGGTGGTGGGGCGGATAAGCTCGTTACGAGATCCACGGTTGCGCTGCCCGATGCGCCCTCGCGCATGGCGGTCGTGGAGCATGACGGCATACGTCTCGCGGCGGTGACTTCAACTCGTGATGATGCGCTTGCAATCGTGGATCTGGACCACAATGAGGTGGTCGCCATTCTGGACGGTACGGTATGCGACGTTCTGGACGCGCCGTGCCCCGCCGCGGCGCGGGTCGTGGGCGAACGGGATCCCTCGACGGATGTAGGCATTCAGCCTTGGGGGGTAGTCGCCGTGCCCAGGGATAGTTCAGGTGTTCGTTTGTGGCTGGGTTCGTTCGCGGATGGGACGCTTCGTTCCGTCGATATCGCGGATATGCGAAGGCCGTGGCAGTCGCGGGTGACTGCCGTGGTGGGAGGTATGGAGGAGCAATGATGAGATCCATCCCAAATAGCTCCTTGCCAATTTCCTTCTTGTTGATTGGGCTGTTGCTCCCGGGTCTTGCTGGGTGTGACCGCGATCCGCCTCCTCCTCTCCCCGGGCAGATCGAGCAGCCCGCGGCGGCGGAAATGGTGGGTCAGCGTCTCTTCATCGCCTCCCCGCCTTCCGATGGAATCCATGTCTTGCAGCTTGAGGAAGATCAGGATTCCTTCGTGCGTGCTCCAAACCCGCTGTTTGCCCTCGAGGTGCCAGCGGTTCGGCGTCCAACCCTCCTCGCGAAGGTGCCGAGCAGCGAGGCGCATCACCGCGATTTGGTCGTGGCGGCATCCTCGGTGGATGGGCAGCTACGTGTGATTGATGCAGAGGCACTGGTGCCCTTGGGAAGCCCCATAGCCCTGCCGGGTCGCCCAGTCGCCATGGGCGTCGGCCGGCAAGCGGGGGAAGATGTGCTGCTCGTTGCGGTCGTTTGGCCAGTAGATAGTGACTCGCCTGGCGCGCTGCTTGCGATTGAGCTATCACCGGATGCGCGTGAAAGGAATGGCGAGCTCGATTTGAACGATTCGCCGGTGCTTGGCTTCGAGAGAATCGATCTCGAGGTGGTCCCGGGAGGGCTTGCCGTTTCGGAGCTGGAGGATGAGCTTCGAGTTTGGGTGTCTGATCTGTCGGCGCCTCGAGTGTTGCGTATAGACTTCATGACAGGAGACCTCGACGTGGTCGACACTGGGCAGCCTCTTACCACTCTGGTTCCATCGCCCGAGGCGGCTTCGGAGCTGGTCACCGTTCCGCGGGGACGATTCGTTTACGGGCTCACCGCGAACGGTAAGGGCATTATTGCCCTCGATGATGATATTCCTGGGGTGGCCGACGCCCACATGTTCGATGAAGAGGTCAGATCGATGCCTCTTCCTCATCGAGGTGTTGCCTTGACGGTTGCCCTGCGTGTGATGGTCGATGTCGACGAGGGAGATGACACTCGCGCCGTGCAAGTTCCGTTTTTGTTGCTCGTGGCCACTGTGGATGGCGGTGTGCTCTACTTCGATGGTGCCACCA
>SKWY01000304.1 GCA_007128675.1 Deltaproteobacteria bacterium
GCACCAGTAGCCACGTAGGTTCGCAGAACCTCTGTGGCATCCATATTGATCTCGAGAGCCAAGGCGTTGATTCGACCCGCACGAGCCAAGTAGTCGAAGATAGCGGCGCTCAAAGGCCCCAACTGAGCACTCCCATGCACCTCTCCAAACATGAAGACTCTATTGTCCCCAAAATCACGTGCGAGAACATCGATGTTGTACTCGCTCTCGCCGGCCACTTCACACTTTAGGGGATGAATGTTCTGGCGAATCCACTCTTCTACTTCGGCGCTCTCGCTTGGGGCAGGACTCGTCGACTCACACTCCGGTAGGGGAGGATGCCAGGCGCAAAACGGCTCGATGCAGGTGCATGAAGGGAGGTCACATGTAAGGCCATCATCGCACTCGCAAGGCCTGCTGCAGTCATCCTCTACGCAACAAGCGGTCATGCAGGAAGCCGAGCAGGAGATGCACGCAAAGGATTCATCGCAAAAGAAATCCTCCCCGCAGTCGCCACAAAGTCCGCCGCAGCCGTCATCACCACACTCCCTAGCCTCGCATTCGGGCTCACAATGCTCCTCGGAGGCTCCAGAACATGCAGCCAGAAGCAATCCCAAGAAGAGCGCAAGGAGATGCCCTGTCATGAACGACAACCATGAGGGTGGCCCGAATTTACGAATCATGTTGTGCTTCAGTGAAGTTGAATAGCGGACGGGATAACGCGGCTAGCCCAACATGTAGCGTAGCCCTGTCCATTTCTCAAGGTGAACACGGCCTCTATCAAGTCGTCGGATATCAGGCGGCGCCCAAGACACGCGGCCGGGCTCACCGCACTCGCCCTCTATACTCCCTTATGTCCCCATTTAGGTGACGTCTCTATTTCACTCGCGGCACGCCTATTTCGTTGAGCAGTCGCTCGCCAGGCTCTTCGAAAGATCGACTCGACAATCAAGGACCTGCTCCTTTGATGCATGGAAAGCGAAAGAACTAATGGCCTAGAGTGACGCAAGATCGATACCCTTTTCAATCGAGTTTCCTGTTCAACATCGCACTCTCATGAACCTTGGCAATTCTCGTTTTCTTATTACCAAAGGAGCGCCCTCTTGCTTCACCAAATGAGCGATCTGTTGCTCGAATAGCAATTTATGTAGCGGGACCTGGACGGCAAAGCAGCTCGAGAATGCCTCGCATCGCCTGTCCCTCAATCCTCATGGAGGTCAATAAGGCGCGGGAGATTCGATCGGCTCGAGTGCAGGAGACAGGGCGCGTTCATCTAGACTGCTTGTTTCGCGGCTCATCGTTTGTCAGAATGGTGGACTGAAATGCGTCCTCTTGCTTTGTCTCCTACTTCAGAAGTGCTGGTGCTTCTGGTCGTTTCAGTCGCCTTCGTTGGGCTGGCCTGCCGTATGGAGATGGATCCCGCAAAAGAGGGCTTTAGGTGCGATCCCGGCGATTTCTGTGAACACGGCCTCCAGTGCATCAATGGCCGATGCGTAAGGGATCCCTGTGAGACTCTCGAATGCGCCCCAGACGAGATTTGTGTCCTTGGCCACTGTTACCCTAGCCACTGTGAAGATCGGCCCTGTCCCGAGGATGCCATATGTAAGCAGGGGGAATGCGTGTTCTTGGGCTGCATCGGAGCGACATGCCCACCCGGCAAGGCATGTGCTGGGGGAGAGTGCCTGCCTGTGAGCTGTTCGACCCGCCTGTGTGGTCCAGATGAGGTTTGCGATGAGCATCTAGACCTTTGCTTGCCGACCCTCTGTGTTGGACGAGAGTGTCCATCGGGCCGAAGATGCGCCGCACACGGCTTCTGTGTTCCTGTCGATTGTCCATACAGATCCTGTGATCACGATGAAGTATGCGACGTCGACGATCGCACCTGCGTTACCCCTTCGTGCTACGACTCCAGCTGCGATGAGGACGAGCAGTGCGTTCGTGGTGAATGCGCGCCCAGGGGATGCGCTCATAGATGGTGTCCCGAGGGTTTCGTCTGTCTCGAAGAAGAATGCATTGCGGCGGAGTGCATTGGCCTGGAATGCCCACCGAGCCATGCATGCGCCGCGGGCGAGTGCTGGCCCATGGATTGCGAGGATGTGCAATGTGACCGAGGCGTCTGCGTATATGGGAGCTGTGTCGAACGCTCATGCGTTGGCGTGGAGTGCGTCTTTGGAGAAACCTGCGCCAACGCGGAATGCTATCCTGCTCACTGTACCGATCCCTGCACCCCAGAGGAAGTATGCGTAGAAGACGAATGCGTGGAGACGGAATGCGTGGGATTCAACTGCCCACCAGGAACTGTCTGCAGCGAGGGTCACTGTCTCGAAAGATGTCGCATCAACGGGGTCGTGTATGCTCCCGGCGAGCCTAGCGATGAGAGCGACTGCCTTCTTTGCATGCCAGAAGATGCAACGAGCAGCTGGACCGCGGCTCCCGAGGGTACCCGGTGCACCACGGGTGAGCACTGCATCGTCGACATGGAATGCGATGCCGAGGGGGCATGCGTAGGGGGTGAGCCTCTCGACTGCTCTCACCTCGATGCTCCCTGCATAGCGGGGGAATGCAACGAGGAGCTCAGGCAGTGTATTGAGGTGTCATTGCCGAAAGGTGCTCCTTGTGGAATGCACGGTGTATGCGACCACACGGGCGAATGTCTCGAGCGCTGCCTCATCGACGACAGATATTTCGCCGATGGCTCACCTAATCCCTCCAGCCCTTGTCAGCTCTGCCAAGCGGAACAGAGCCTCGTGGACTGGACCAACGAGCCAGCCGGAACTAGCTGCGGCGAGAACGAAGTCTGTGATGGTTTAGGTGTTTGTGCCGAAGGTTGCGAGCTTCCATGGAGCGAGTTCATCACTCACGGCGAGAGCGTGACTGCTTTTTCCCACGAAATCGTTGATTGCGGTGATACCTGTCCAAGCGAGATACGGGAATGTGCATACGGTGTTCTTTCGGGCACATATGAAAACGAAAGCTGTACCGAGAATTGCGCCGACTGCGAGACCGAAAACCTCTCATGGGGCGAGCATGACTGTCAGGCATCCATCTCCGCCTTGGACCATGGCGCCGCTCAATCCCTTGAAAACACAATGGAAGGCCGCGAAGGTGTTGCAACCTTCATCTGTAACGATGGAGCATGGGAGCTACAAGCGAATAGCTCGTGTGTTGCTGATGAATGCCCTCTACCTTGGGGCGAGAGCATCCATCATGGAGAGAGCGTGCCTGCTTACGAAGCGGAAACTGTAGAATGCGGCGAGACTTGCGTAAGTGAGATACGTGAATGCCAGTTTGGAGTTCTCTCTGGCTCCCTTACCCATGTCAGCTGTCTTGAAGACTGCTCCGGCTGCGAAACAGAGTCCCTCTCCTGGTCGGAGCATGACTGTGAAGCCCTCTTCCCCAGTACCGACCACGACGAGTCCATAACTCGAGAAAACGCCATCGACGGCCGAACGGGCACAGCCGCCTTCAGTTGCAATGATGGCGCATGGGAACTCCAGCCAGGCAGCTCATGCAGCGCACATGGTTGCCCTTTGCCCTGGGGAGGCACCCTGAATCATGGGGAGAGCGCCGTTGCGTACGAGCATGAGGAGGTAGCTTGCGAGGCGGAATGCCCAAGTGAGGTGCGAACCTGCGAGTATGGAGATCTTTCGGGCTCTTATCTCTACTCTGAATGTCTTGCTCCATGTGCTAGCTGCTCATCACAAGATCTCTCTTGGGGCGAGCACGCTTGCGAGGCATCTTTTTCGAGCATGGAACACGGCGGCAGCCAGTCACTCCACAACACCGTGGAAGGCCGCGAAGGCATCGCGACCTTCTTCTGCAACGATGGTTCGTGGGAGCTGCATCCAGATAGCTCCTGCACGGCCGATGGCTGTCCCCTGCCCTGGGGCGGCGGGATAGAGCACGGCGAATACGTCGTTGCCTATGAACATGAGTCCACGGAATGCGGCGATGGATGTCCCAGCGAAACGCGCGAGTGCTACTATGGAGAGCTGTCAGGGTCATACCAATATGCAAGCTGCACCGAGTTATGCGGAGGCTGTCCCGCGCGACACCTCGTGTGGGGTGACTACGATTGCGAAGCCTCATTCAGCGCGGCCAACCATGGCGCCGAAGTCTCTCGAACCAACGCCTTGCATGGGCGCACCGGCTCGGCCACCTATCTCTGCGATGACAGCCGCTGGGAGCTTCAGCCTGGGAGTTCGTGCGTCGCCGACGAATGCGACCTTCCATGGGGAGGAACGATCGCTCACGGCGAAATCGTTACCGCCTACGAACAAGAATCGGTGGAATGCCAAGAAGAATGCTCGAGCGAGCAGCGCGAATGCCGCTTCGGCATTCTCTCCGGCTCTCATACCCTCTCGAGCTGCGTCGTTCTCTGCGAAGACTGCCCGGCAGAGACATTGGCCTGGGGAGATCACGGCTGCGAGGCACACCTCATGGCCGCCGAGCACGGCGTCAGCCGAAACGAGTACAACACTGTCGAAGGCCTCACGGGTCAGGCTACCTTCATCTGCGACGATGGGCTCTGGGAGAAGGAATCCGCGTCCTGCCAGCCGGATTGATTGCTTGGGGCCTCTAAATCCATCGAAGAGTCAGCACGACCACCAAATAGAGCCACTACCCCTATGAAAACGAGAGCCTCGGAACGCACTGGGCAGCCATCTCCTATCTGTCTGGTTCGCATCCAGCCGAATTGTACCATCATCGACGCCAAGTGATAGTGAGCGGTTTGTATAAGTGCCCAGGCCAAGTAGGCGGTGGGAGTGATGACCGAAACAGACCGAGAGGCGAGGATGCTCGACGATGCGCCATTTTGGCCTAACCTTGCTCTTCTGTCTCGGCCTGCTCGATCTGAACCACCGACTTTGCATCCGGCCTCGCTCTTTGCCTTCTCGATCTCGACCAACAACTTCGGATTCGGTGATTCGCCGGGCGCCACAAATGCATGCTGGGAAAGGCCGCCTGGCGCCTAGTCTTGGGCTAGCCGGTTCTAATTACCGAGTAGAGCCAAGAACACTCCCGCGGCTACAGCCGAGCCAATTACGCCGGCTACATTGGGCCCCATGGCGGCCATCAATGGGTTTACTCTGCCCTTCGTCTCACCCGCGACGAACTTCTGAACGACGCGCGCCGACATCGGCACAGCGGACACTCCCGCCGCCCCTATGCAAGGGTTGAGCTTTCTCGCCTTTGGAAGAATGAGATTAATCAGCTTGGCGAGGAGGATTCCTCCGGCAGTGCTGAAAGCAAAAGCTATGGCTCCAAGCGCAAATATGAACAATGTTCGCGGCTGGAGGAAAGCCTCTCCGCTCATGGTTGCTCCCACCACGAGCCCGAGGAGAATCGTCACGATATTGATCAACGGACCTCCAGCAGTCTCGGAGAGCCTGTCGGTCACTCCCGACTCTCTGAGCAGGTTACCGAACATCAGAAGGCCGATGAGAGGAGCAGCGGCGGGAACGGCAAGAGAGGCCACAACGGCAATCATTATCGGAAAGATGATGATCGCGGGGCGCGATACCGGGCGCTCATCCGGGATTTCTATCTCTCGTTCCTTCTTGGTAGTCAGAAGACGCAGTATCGGAGGCTGAATCACGGGAACGAGGGCCATGTAGCCGTAGGCCGCCACCGCCACCGCTCCAAGAAGATGAGGCGCCATGATCGAGGTCAAGAAGATGGAAGTGGGACCATCCGCACCACCGATGATCCCGATGGCGGCGGCCTCCTGTGCGCTGAACCCGAACAAGAAGAAGGCTCCCAGCGCCGCGATGAATATGCCTATCTGGGCCGCCGCGCCCAGAAGGAGGGTGACGGGCCTTGTCAGAAGAGGTCGAAAGTCGGTGAGAGCCCCGACGCCGAGGAAGATGAGGGGGGGCAGCAGCTCCGTTCTTATGCCGGCATCGTAGATCAGCTGCAACAGGGGCGTCGTGCGGCCGGCATCATCCGGCACGAAGCCGCTCGATGCACCCAGCATCGCGCCGGGAAGATTCGCAAGAATAGCCCCGAACCCGATTGGTATTAGCAGCAGGGGCTCATAGTTCTTCTTCACAGCGAGATAGATGAGCACGCCGGCCACGACGAACATCACAAGGTTCTGCCATGCGAGGTTGTAGAACCCGGCATCGGTAACTAATCGTTCCAGGGCGTTCATATTGAGCCTCTTGGGATCACCTTCCAAGAAGGAGCTGACTACTCGTTCACCTGGAACGTGCGGTCGCCGTCCTCGATGAAAGCTACTATCTGATTCGCGGCCGCTATGCCTGCGTTGATGTTCGCCTCGGCAGTCTGAGCTCCCATCTTCTTGGCGGTGAACACGTACCTACCAGCAAAGCGGGCCTCGATTTGCTCCCGACAATCGGGAGCCACATCGGAAAGATAACGAACGTCCGCCCGCTCCTCCATTACCTTCAAGAGACCGGCCTCATCTATGACCTCCTTACGCGCCGTATTCACGAGGGCACCTCCCTCGGGCAGCATCGAGAGCAGCCCATGGCCGATCGAGCCCCTGGTCTTCTCGTTTGCTGGAATGTGAAGGGATACGAATTGGCTCTCTCGGTAGAGCTGCTCCACATCGTCGACGACCCTCACCCCATCCTTCTCTATGTCCTTCTTGTCAACGAAAGGGTCGAAGGCAACGGTCTTCATGCCGAAACCGTGCGCTATACGGGCCACCTCCCGCCCAACGTTACCGTATGCATGAATGCCTATCGTACGACCACGAAGCTCGGTCCCAGATGTGCCATCAAACCCGTTTCTTTGGGCGTAGAGCATCATGGCGAACACGAGCTCCGCGACGGCGTTGGAGTTCTGCCCGGGGGTGTTCATCGCCACGACCCCTCTGTCGGTGCACGCCTGCAGATCGATGTTGTCGTAACCCGCGCCTGCTCGCACAATGATCTTCAGTCTTCCCGCCGCCTCGATAACCTCGCGAGTAGCCTTGTCACTGCGAATGATCATCGCTTCGACGTCGCTGGCGGCCTTCTTGAGCTCCTCCACGCTTCCGTATCGCTCGAGCAGAACCAGCTCGTAGCCAGCCTTGGTAAGAACGCTCTTGATTCCGTCGATCGCGGCTGGGGCAAAAGGCTTCTCCGTGGCAACAAGTACTTTTTTCATGTCTCTTCGATTCGTTGAAGGTTTGCGAAAGATAGGATCGAGTCTCAGGGCTCCCTATACCGGAAACCGAGCCGCAGGTGGCGAATCCTAACTCCCAACAGACCTTCTGGCCACCCACAGTCGAAAGGCCCGATGACAGCATCTACATCCCTACCCCAAAAAAACGAGAGATCCTGGGCAAAGTGAGGCAGTATCTGGACTCGAATCAAAGGTCATGACGCTGGCTACCAAGGTAACCAGGACCAAGTCCGTTTGGGACCTTCTAGATGAGGAGCCTTGCAGGTTCGGTCCAGAGACAAGGCAATGAGCAAGCGATTTCGGCAAGACGTCTCTCCCGAATCCGTCCCACGGGAGCTGCTCCCCGGACAGTCTCCGGAGCTGTTGAAGACACTCCACCTCCTCGATCGCACGGGGCGGCTGCACGCCGATGCCCGCCGCAAGCTCAAGCAGATAAACCATCTGGTTCGCCTGCTCACGCCAGCCATTGATGACGTTCTGAAGCGACAGCAGGATCCGCTTATTGTCGATGCGGGCGCCGGTAGTGCTTACCTAGGCTTCATCCTCTACGAAATCTTCTTGGCCTCGAGAGACAGTGGCCGGCTCTTGGCGGTGGAGCCCAGGCCAGATCTCGCAATACGCGTAAGAGAGAGGGCCAAGGCCCTCTCCTACAAAAGACTGACCCTGCTCGAGTCCGAGGTGGCGAAAGCCCCGCTCCCAGACCGTCTCCACATGCTCGTCGCATTACACGCCTGCGACACCGCTACCGACGATGCTTTGCTCGCGGCCCTTACGCGGGGAACCGACCATGTGGCCGTCGTGCCCTGCTGTCAGGCGGAGATCGCCCATCAGCTGAGTGGAAAGAGCTCCTTCGACCCCGTTTTGGGCGAGCTTTGGCGACACCGATGGCATCGTCGTGAGTTTGGCGCCCACATCACGAACGTCATTCGCGCCCTCGTGCTCGAAGCTTACGGTTATCAGGTAACGGTCACCGAGCTGGTCGGCTGGGAACACTCGATGAAGAACGAGCTGATACTCGGCCGAAAGGTTCATCGGGAGAACCGGCGCGGCCTGCGTCGGCTGGAGGAGCTTCTGGCTCGCTTGCCGGAGGCCAGGCCCAAGCTCGTACGCAATCTTGGCCTCGGGAAGGCCCCGTAGCTCCATCGCGACTCCTACCGGCGTTCATCGGCCGGGCTCATGAAGAGCCTAGACTCAAGAGGTCCTCGGGCCTTCGAAGCACCCTGTCGGCGGAGCCCTCCCGGAGCAGGCCCTCGCCTCCATATCCCCACGTCACCAAAGCGGACTTACACCCAGCTCTCCTAGAGGTCTCCACATCGACGGCCATATCGCCAACGTACCAAACACTGGACGGGAAAACGTCGAGGCGGCTGCACACCTCCAGAAGCCCCGATGGATCGGGCTTATTCGCAGGGACATCGCCGGCCCCAAGAACACCACCCAGAAAGTCCCCTAGCCCAAGGGCGCTGCAGATGTCCCGAGCCATATAGCCAGGCTTATTCGTCAGCACCCAGGCGGCTTCGCCTCTTTTCGAGAGAGCCTCGAGAACCTCACGAATCCCGGGGTAGGGCACGGTCTCCTCCGCCAGATTCGCTCCGTAGCGAGTCTTGAACAGCTCGAGAGCAGACTCGAGCCTCGCCTCGTCCTCGCCTGTACTTTTCGGCAGGCAGCTCTTCACGAACTGCCTCACTCCGTGGCCGACGTGAGAGATGATCACTTCATCTTTGGGTATGGGATACCCAAGACTGCCCAAGAGCCACGACATCGCCGCTAATAGGTCCTTGCGAGAGTCCACCAAAGTCCCATCGAGATCGAAAACTAGCGCCGAAGCAGTCATCGGTGGCCAGTATAGTCCACTCTCCGATGTGCCTCGAGACCATCTGCCGGAGCACCGCAAGGCCTTGGCCGGCCTTATTGAAGCCTTGGCTCATCCTGTCGGCAAGAGGACCGCCTCACCCCCACCGCAAGAGGCGCCAAATCAGGCACCGTCTTGGTTGTGCGACCTAACCGCTCTTCTTGGTTTTCGCAGGACGCACAATCTCCCCGGCTTTTCGCCTCGAACGGGCACGCCGGCGCCTTGTCGCCGGGATTAGAGACTTGATTCCCGCCTGCTTTCCAAAGCAGATCAGGATATCGCCTGGAAGCACCACCCGGCTTCCAACAGGGTTGGGTATGACGATCTCCCCTCTGAGAATGGAGAGCACCGTCACATCCATATCCTTGACGCGCGACTCCGCAAGACTCTTCTTTGCGAGAATCGAGTCTTTCGTCACGGGGACCTCGGCAATGGAGTAGCCCTTCCCAAGCGAAAGCCTTTGCCGATAATCGAGCTCGGGGAAGAGGAGCTGCGTCTCCAGATGCTCGATGATGGTTCCCGCTACATCCACGCCCGTTGCACGCTCTATCCCCTCGAGCCCAGGTGACGAGTTCACCTCGAGAACCTGGGGGCCTTCAGAACTCTCGAGCAGGTCGAC
>SKWY01000366.1 GCA_007128675.1 Deltaproteobacteria bacterium
GACGAGGTCGGCCCGAGTGGGGCCACTTGCTCGCTGCGGGCCACTTTCTGGGAACAATTCACGAGGAATTGGCCCGTAGGGGGGGCGCGGCTACACATAGCGCACTGCCTTGACGGGTGTAGCCCAGCGAGCTACAGTTGTAGCGTGCTGGGCTACAGTCTTTTCGGCCTACCGATTGAATCCGACTATGACCTCTTCACTCGCAGCCTTGTTGTTCAACGACTACCGTCGCCGGGCGCTCGGACTGCTCCTCCTGCGACCGGAGCGGAGTTATCACGTGCGGGAGATTGCGAGAATGACCGGCACGGTGCCGGGCACCCTGCACAAGGAGCTCAGTCGCCTGGCCGACGTGGGGATCCTGAGCAGGGAGGAGCAGGGCAACCAGGTTCGGTATCAGGCCAACAGGCATTGCGTCGTCTTCGAGGAGTTGGCTTCGATAATGCGCAAAACTTCCGGCCTTGCGGATGTACTGGCGGCCGCCCTGGAGCCGGTGCGCGCGGCAATCGATGTGGCTCTCGTCTTTGGTTCGATGGCCAGCGGCAAGGCATCCGAAGGTAGTGATATTGATGTCCTGATTGTGGGTGAAGTCGGTTTCGCGGAGGTCGTGAAGGCGCTTCACCCGGCGGAGAGTCAGCTTGGCAGGGAGATAAACCCGAAGATCTACGACCGCGAGGGGTGGCGCCGGGCGAAAGAACAAGACTCCGCGTTCCTGCGAGAGGTAATGGAGAGGCCCGTGATTGGCGTGATAGGGGACAGGGATGACCTTGGATAATTTGGTGGGGGTGTCTTTGGAGAGAATCGAGCCCGACAAGCTCACCATCCGGCGTCTGCTCGAGGCCGCGGACCGTAATCTTGCGGACGCAAGGATCGCTCAGTTGAGCAACGAGAATCGATTCGATGCGGCCTATAAGGCCATCATGCAGCTGGCCAATGCGTCCCTTCATGCCTGTGGTTTCCGTACCCTGACAAGCAGGCCTGGCCACCACCAGACGATGATCCAGTCATTGCCGAAATCAATTGGATTGGACACCGATACGATGGTCATTCTCGACGCCCTTCGAAAGCAGCGAAACGCGGCGGACTACTCCGGCGACCTTGTATCCAATTCGGCAGTGAGCGAATGCATCGGGCATGCGGAAAAGTTGCGGAAGGCCACAAAGACTTGGCTGCAAAGCCACCGGCCCGATTTTGCGGATTAGTGCGGGCCGTGGGTCGGGTGTTGCTTTTTGCTTCCAGCGCGAGACCCGGAGCCGGGATCGAGGCGCCTGTTCGCTTCGTGTGATTCTAGCTCCCCCCTTCGGGCCAAATCGAAGAGCCATTTGGGGGTCTCTATTCCTCGGGCTCTCTAGACAAAGATTACAGGAGACCTGAGGCTCACGTCACATTGGCACAGAGGGGCTGTACATAATCGACGTCAGATCGTACCGAGGACGCACCCTCGACCCCCGACCCCGGAAGGTCTCCCATTCGCCGCAAAACAAGCGGCGATTGCCTTGCCCATGCGGAGCTTAGGGGCGATAATCTCCGCATGAGGCGCGGCGATTATCAGTACATTTGGCAGGCGGACGATTGGCCGCGCTGGCGCTACGACCTCGCGAGCTTGGCCCGCTCATTGTCGGAGGTCAGCCTTGCCCAGGGGCTGCTCTTGGGGCGGATGGCCGACGTCGGGATGGGGCCTCGTGACCAGGCGAGCCTCGCCGCGCTCACCGAGGATGTGGTCAAGACCAGCGAGATCGAGGGCGAGACGCTCGATGCCGACTCCGTGCGTTCGAGCATCGCCCGCCGTTTGGGCCTCGATATCGGCGCACTGGCCCCCGTCGACCGAAACGTCGAAGGCGTGGTCGAGATGGTCCTCGACGCCACCACAGGCCACGACGCTCCCTTGTCCAAGGAGAGACTCTTCGGCTGGCATGCCGCGCTCTTTCCGACCGGCTACTCCGGCCTCTCGAAGATCCGGGTCGGCCGCTGGCGCGATGACGCCAAGGGTCCGATGCAGGTTGTCTCCGGAACCCTCGGGCGGCAGAGAGTGCATTTCGAAGCGCCCCCGGCCGACCGTCTCGAGGCCGAGATCAGCCAGTTTCTCGATTGGGTCAACCTTGAATCGAAGGACCCGCCGCTAATCGCCGCGGGCATCGGGCATTTATGGCTTGTCACCCTCCATCCCTTCGAGGACGGCAACGGGCGTATCGCTCGCGCCGTCGGCGACCTGCTCTTGGCTCGTGCCGACGGCAGCCCGCAGCGTTTCTACAGCATCTCGGCCCAGATCCAGCGAGAGCGTAAGGCGTATTATGACATCCTGGAGCGAACCCAAAAAGGAACGATGGATGTCTCCGAATGGCTCGCCTGGTTTCTCGAGACGCTTCATCGCGCGGTCGAGGAGGCTCAGCGCTCCCTCGACACTGTGCTCGCCAAGACGCGGTTCTGGCAGCGCTGGGCCGCGACTCCATTGAACGAACGCCAGGCGAAACTGTTAAACCGGCTCCTCGACGGCTTGGCGGGCAAGCTCACCAGCAGCAAATGGGCGGCCATCGCCAAGTGTTCCCAGGATACGGCGCTGCGCGACATCAACGATCTGCGCGAGCGCGGCGTGCTGAAGCGATCGGCGGGGGGTGGGCGGAGCACCAACTACGAGCTTGCCGGGCCGAGCTGACTGCGGACCTGACCTGACCGGCACAGGCCGGCAGGCAGGGGCCAGATCTTGCCTCTTGACTCGCCCGCGGGGACCGGGATTGAGACCCCGTTTTCTTCGTCTGGTCCTACCCTCCCCCGCTCGAGCCGACTCGTTGAGCTATTTGGCGGTCTCTATTCCTCGGGCTCATCTTCCGCCCTCCTCCAAGGCAATGGCTCATCGGTAGGCAGCTCGTCGAAGCAGACCAGCACAGAACGACATCGGGTCGTCGCTCCCGCGCTCGCTCAACCTTTCTCGTGCCGAGTGTGCCTCCACCTCCTGGATGGTCGAGGACGAGGTGCGCTCGCTCGAAGGCCTGAATCCATCCAGCCGGGCGGCCCGTGGATGACGCTGTCGACCTAGTCCAGGGACAGCCCTTCGGGTAGCGAGCCGCTCGCCAGCCCTCGTAGAGCTCGCCGGGGTCAGGCCGGCTTGCAATGCAAAAGTCCGATTGATAGGGGTGGTTATTTCGCAGAAATCCAGTCACGGCGGCAGAGCCGCCGTCTCTGGCCAATAAATGTGTAACGCCGCAAAGAGTAGAGGGAAATCATGACGCGTGGAAAGCAGTGGGTTTCGGCCAGGTCAACGTGGCCAGTAGCAGTTCTTTGCTCGGCCGTCATGTTCCTGATGCCTTCTTGCGGGAGCTCACCCGAAGAGATTCCTGGAACGATTCATACCATCGAAACAGAGATCGTCGGCGAAGGCTCCATATCACCGAGCCGCGCCGAAATTGCTACTGGGGATTCCGTTCGCTTCCAGATTCTCCCGCCAGACAGCTATTTCCCCGAGGTCACTTCCGACTGCAACGGCAGTCACCAAGGCAGGACTTACGTCGTTTCATCTGTAAAACATGATTGCACAATAAGCGTCGAGTTCCTGCCGTCCGAAATCTGGGTCATCGCGGGCGATGACGATGTTAGCGCGGAAGAAGGACAGGAAGTGGTGTTGCACGGAGTCGCCGAGTCGCTCAACAGGGAGATCGCATCCTGGAAGTGGCGTCAGATCACAGGAGATGACGTGGAGCTTCAAGGCGCTGACACGGACGCGTTGACCTTTGTGGCTCCTGAGTCCCCCTTTGGCCAGAAGCTCGTTTTCGTCTTGGTAGTACAAGATACGCATGGAGCCGAGGCTTCCGATGTCATAAATGTATTTGTAACACCCGCATACGAACGGGATCCGGTCGCCGATGCTGGGCCCGATCAGCATGTGGAACCGGGACAGTTGGTAATGCTAGGGAGCAGCGGCAGTCATGTCCCAGGAGGGAGCATAGAGAGCTATTCCTGGTCCCAGATATCAGGCCCAACCGTTGACCTTGCAAGCGCCGACAGTGCGAATCCCGAGTTCACTGCCCCTGACTTTTCAGAGCCAACTGCGCTCGAGTTCGAGCTGGTGGTGACATCAAGTGCGGGAAGAAGCGCAGAGGATCAGGTCAGCATCACCGTGGACAATCTGACCGAGGCTCCTTCGGCACCAATTGTCGCATCAGCCTATTCCACCAACCCTCGGAAGATCCGTATAAGCTGGCTCCCTTCCGCAAGCGTCAGTCAGCAGGGCGTCCCTGTAGAATACACTGTCCACCTCTCTAGTGACGGCACTCGGTTCCCCAGTGGGCAGACCGCGCACACACTGGTGGAGGCACAAGAACAGGCAGTAATAGGCAATCTAGAACCGGACACCACCTATTTCCTTTGGGTCAGCGCACATCAGCCGGGAAGCAGGTATTCGTGGAGTCCGAGGGTGGAGGTCACGACTGCTGCTACCCCGCTCGAAATCCAACACACGGCGAGCTACGCCACCTTGCCGGAAGATAGGGGCGTTCTGGTGGACTCCGCCACAATCAGTTGGGATTATGACTCAGACGTTCCATTGCCAATCCCAGGTGAGGTCCTGTTTTCTGATGACATCGACCAGCCTGTCTTCAGAGTCGTCGAGAACGTGGAGTTGAGAGATGGACGAGTCATTATAGAAACACGACAAGCCAGTTTTGTTGAGCTCTATGAGTCCATTGATTTCTCGGCCACGGGCACCTTCCTGAATCTTCCAATTGACGATGACGAGGTGGATAGCAAACATTCCAAATCACGTCATGGGTCGGGCTCAACTGGGCCTAGTGCCAGCCAGTTTTTGAAGCGCGCGTGGCCCGACGGAAAGCTCGTTGCTTACGAGGAGCTAAAAGCTAACACCGTGCCTCATCACGCGATTAAGACGCAGAATAATCAGCAGGTCGAGAACTGGCCTATCCGATTCAATGCTCCTAACGCCACCCTGTTCAAGCCGGGGGCGACGGGGACCGTGTCTATCTCCGCAAACATCATGGAGCCGGAGAGCGGTTTCCGAATAACCGGGGTTCAGTACAGCCTCAATTCTCCTCAAATCAGCATGCAGCCAACAGCGGGCACCGGCATAGGACAATACGAGATTGACTGGACTGAAGGCGAGGATCTCGAGTCGACCGATATCACTTTCTCGTGGACACCCTCACACAGCCAAGTCAGCGAACATGGCTCCCCGCACACGCTGCGAGTGACCGTGGTTTCTAGAGCCACCGGAAGCTGTTGGTTCCGCTGCACCAGATATTCCGACATCGAGATACCTCTGTTTATTGCTTTCTCGGAGCCTGCCCCTCGTCATTCACAGTTTGGCACGGAGGACGGCTCGGCCATTGAGTTCCGTGTGGATGCCGGCATCGATTTCGAGCCGACCATCCAAGCGGACTTCGAGTTCTCTCGAAGGCAGCTCAAAAGTGCCCTGATCAAGGCTCAGGGAGAATTCTCCGTGAGCATGGGCACGCTGATTGCGGCTGCGGGCCGCAATAGCAGCAGTGGTGATACTCCTTTGTTCTCGAGACGATTTGTACAGATATACATGGCTGGGCCGGTCCCAATTATTGTCGTCTATCGTTTGGACATGTCTGCCGCCTATGAAGCAAGCGCCTTGGCGAGCCTCAGCCTTCAACAAGATTTCTCCCACACCGTGAACTTTTGGGCGGGCATGGAATACGGCCTTACAGGATGGGAGCCAATCAGCGGTTTCAGCGACCACAACTCCTTCACCCTGGAGGGGCACGGGTCTGGAGGAGCACAAATTACCGTAAAGCTGATACCGGAGATAAGTGTTTCGTTTTATGAAGTGGCAACGAGCAGGATTCGTCTCGAGCCATATCTTTATGCAGAGGCGCACATCGAAGGTGATTTTCGTTACCTGAATAGCTCCGCGACCACTGATTTCTCCGCCATGTATCGATTCAACAACCTCGAGATCGGCCGGGGATTCGACTTGGGACTGAACGCCGATCTAACCATTTGGGATTATACACTGCTTGGGTGGCCCAGTGATGATTCCTCGGAATACTTCCGCTATCCGCTCCTTCAAAGGAGAGCATTTGCGGGTCTACCCTCAATTCACCTCTCCCCATTGAATGCCCCTTCGGATAAGGAAGCGGAGGATGAAACCGCCGGGCAGTCCTTCTTCTTTGAATCATATAATCACACCACCTCGGGAGCCGGGCGGTTCGACCATCGCAGCTCTGATTGGCTCGTTTTTCCAAGCGGAAAAGATGATGATCGTTACGATGTCGAAATTACGGAGGACCCATGGATGCTTGCGCCTGATGGGTCACCCTCGCAAGTTGCGAGCTTTTGCGTTCGAACCGATGATGAAACGCTGCTTGCGGGATTGAACCAGGATGGATTCAGGATTCGACACGTTGGCTCCGCGGATTGGGCTCAGTGGGCACAAATGTTCGAGACAGCCGATGATATCGCCCTTCCAGGTTGCCCGTCAGAAGGCCCCGACGAAATACTACTCAAAGTGTATTATCTCGCGTTTCCCCCTGAGTGCGCAGGCAGCACGATGACCATTCACCCATTCGGGACCACTGTCACAGAAGATAACGTCGACAGACATAATGCCGTTGAGATTCCGATACTCGATGAAGACATGGAGATCACGTTTGAAACAACGGTAGTTGGGGATAGCTGCGCGTTCTATGGCTGGGGGGATACTCACATAGATGATACGGACAGTAGCTGCGTTTATCTGTATTCGTGTGTTGACGGCGTAATCACGGGCATTGCAAGAGAGAGTGCCTCTTGCACTCTAGATATCGGATCATTTGATATTTATGAAAGTACTGACGGTAGGCCTACTTACGTAGAACCTTATGAGCGCTGGATTAGGGGTACGTTCAGACAATACTCTAGCAGCGCGATTTGCTTCTGAGTTGCCGAGCTCTGCCTGTGTTCAAGCAGGCCTCAGACAGTGTTTTGCAATCACTCCTAGCGACAGTGGCTTTTGTGGAGGCTAACCTGAAGTCTACGAGAGTTGATCCGTGGGAAAGAGACCTGAGGAAGTACATTCAGCGCGTCGATCCGCGCCTTGATGCCTAAGGCTGCCGCCCAGCGCCGGACGTAGTCGCAATCGAGTTGGTCGGCGAAGGCGTCCTTGATAGCGTCGTCGAGATCGTGTGGTCGGTCCGCATCGATCTTAATCAGCAAGAGGTCCTCGACGCTGGCCACTGGCAGGCTCGTCCCGGCTATCTCGACCGGCGGGGCGCGCGCGACGACGCTTTCAAGAAACGGGCTGTCCACGAACAGCAGGTCGACGCCGACTCCATCGGGCGTTTTCGGGGGACCCCACAAGCGTGCGAGCCCACCCTCGATGAACTCGGGGGTCTCTTGTTCATCGTAGGCGCCCCGACGGGGCGGCGTTGACACTCCTCGGTAACGTGCGCAAAGCTCTTGAATGGGACGCACCAGTGTGAAGTCACTTCTGGGTTGGTCCACCGCCGCGGCAGCAGCGGGCGGACTTGCCGCGCTCGCTCGCGGTCGACGTCGGGACAGGTTTCCCGACATGAGCCGCTTCCCGGCGGAGCTTCCGTCCGATGCCCTCGAGACGGTCGTATCGTTGCACAGACCTCCGGGAAACGTGACGGTCTCCGGAGATGGCCGAGTCTTCTTTACATACCACCCCGATCTTCGGCCGCCGGTGAACGTGCTCGAGATAGTGGATGGGGAGACTATTCCCTATCCTAGCCATGAGATGCAGTCGCGAAAGGACGGGGCGCCCTTCTTCGACACCGTACTCTCGCTGCGCGTGGACAGGCAGAACAGGCTGTGGACGCTCGACCATGGGCGGCACGGGTTTCGTCAGCCCAGGCTTCTGGCCTTCGATCTCGCTAGCGGCCGTCAGGTACACAGACGGGATTTTTCGGGATACGAGGCTCCAAGAGGCTCGAATCTCAACGACTTCCAGGTTGATCCCAGCGGCCGTTGGATCTACATCGCCGATGCGAGCATCCTGCGCCGGCGGCCGGCCATCCTGGTCTACGACACCGAGGCGAAAGAGTGCCGGCGTGTGCTGGAGGGACATCCATCGGTGAACGCCGAGCCCTTCACCCCGCGTGTCCAGGGACGGACAGTACGGGTCCTTGGGCTGATGCCTCTGCGTACCGGAGTGGACTCGATAGCCTTGGACGAGGAGGGAAGGTGCCTTTACTACGCTCCCGTCACGAGCCGAAGCCTCTATCGGATCGAGACGGAGACACTGCGCGACGCGAGACTCTCCCACCAGCAAAGCGCCGCCAGGGTCGAGGTCTTTGCCACGAAGCCGATGTCCGACGGCATCACGATGGACAAATCGGGCAACGTGTATCTGACCGCCATCGAGTACTCGGCCGTTATGCGGCTGTCCCAGTCAGGTGCTCTGGATACAATCATAGAGAGCCCGATGCTGCGGTGGCCCGATGGCTTCAGCTTCGGTCCCGATGGCTGGCTCTACGTGACGTGCAGCGCGCTGCATGAGGTGTTGCTCAAGAGCCAGAGCGGGATCAAGCGCAGGGCGCCCTACCACATATTCCGGTTCAGGCCGCGCTTCGACGGTGCCCCCGGCCGCTGACCGAAGCCGAGATCAAGGATGTTTCCTGGATTCTCGTGTCGCCACGCGGAGACGCTTCGCCGTCTCCATCCACATCCCAAGCTCCGGGGGTCAGGTCTTGCTTTTTTGCTTCCAGAGCGGGGCCGGGACAGAGGCGCCAGTCAGCTTCGTTTGGTGCTAGGTTCCCCGGCGCATGCCAACTCGCGGAGCTATTCGGGGGTCTCTAGACAAAGATTACGGGAGACCTGAGGCTCACGTCACATTGGCACAGAGGGCCTTGACGGCACGGTCCAATAGCCAAACATCACGACCGAGCTTCGGACCAACCTTCCTTCACTGTGCGTCGTGATTTCCGGCTCTTACCCGTTTTGTTACAGTGGCCCACCCTTTGCTTTGGATGGCTGGGCTCATGCCATCTCCAAAGCACGAAGGCCTCGTCCAGCTCTTCCGCAACCGCATCACGCTTGCGGTCGAGATCCTTCGTGACATCCTAGGCGTAAGCGTGCCGGACCACGCGAGAGTTCGTGAGGCCAGCTCCAATCTTTCCGAGCCGGTCCCTCCAGAGCATCATGCCGACCATGTCGTCTTACTCGAAGATGCCGGCGGCAGTCCCGTTCTCGGCATCATCGTCGAGGTTCAGCTCGCCAAGGACAAGAGAAAGCGTTTCTCTTGGCCCGCCTACCAGAACGTCCTCCGCGCCCAGATACGGGCTCCGGCTTGCCTCCTGGTAGTTGCTCCCAATCCATCGATTGCTTCGTGGGCGGCCTCGCCTATTCAAACCGGGCAGCCTGGCTCCGACTTCTCTCCCTTGGTGCTCGGCCCCTCGCTTGTGCCCCGGCTCGCCGACCCCGAGAAGACTCGCGGTCATCCCGAGCTGGCCGTCTTGTCCGCCTTCGCTCATGGCCGTGGAAAGAAAGGCCTCGAGGTCGCTCTTGCGGCCAGCGAGGCGCTCCTGCCGCTCGACATCGAACGTGCGTCGATTTATC
>SKWY01000077.1 GCA_007128675.1 Deltaproteobacteria bacterium
GACCTCGTCCAGCCGCTCTAGCTGACGATCGACCTCTATGGTGATCGGCGCGATAGCCCTCTTGGAATCCTCTTCACCCTCACTCAATATCTCCCCTTCCAAGACTTCAGTGTCCTGTCCACGCTCTTCCGAGGTTCCCTTGTGTCCTCGACCACCTTGCTTGGATCTCGTCATGGTGAGGCATCCTAGAACAAAACGGGCACTTCTTGCTCCCTAGACAGACCAGTTTCTACTCCCCAGCGACCAGAGACCCCCGTATCGAAGGGACGCCGGCCGGCCGCATATCTCGTTGGGCTTTACTTCATGCCCTGTCTACTCGTACTTTCGAGCTGTCATGTCCATGTACGCAGAGTCATTACGTCACTACCTGAAACCGGTAATCGAGTATCTCGACGATCCCGCCGTCACCGAGGTCATGATCAATGGGCCGGAGGACATTTGGATCGAGAAGAAAGGTAGGGTCATCAAGACGAACGCCAAGTTCACCGTGGAGGGAATCGAGGCGGCGGCGAGGAACATGGCGCAGTACGTGGGCAGAATGCTCGACGACGAGCGGCCGAGGCTGGATGCCCGACTTCCCGACGGCAGCCGTATTCACGTCGTCATGCCGCCAATCGCTCGCCTGGGCTGCACGATAGCCATCCGCAAATTCTTCCCGGACAAGCTCACCGTCGACAAGCTGGTGGAGTTTGGCTCGATGACCCCGGCGATGGCCCGCTTCATCAATGCATGCGTCGAGGTGAAGGAGAACATCATAGTCTCCGGCGGTACGGGCTCCGGTAAGACGACCCTGCTCAACTGTGTGGCGCAGTACATTCCCGATGATGAACGCATACTGACGATAGAGGACTCCGCCGAGCTCCAGCTCAACCAGGAGCATCTGGTTCCCTTCGAATCGAGACCTCCCGACAAGTTTGGAAAAGGCAAGGTAGACATGGGCGACCTGCTTCACTCCGCGCTCCGTCTTCGGCCCGATCGAATCGTGGTCGGCGAGGTGCGCGGCGGAGAAGCCTTTCATCTCATGCAGGCAATGAACACGGGGCATGGCGGCTCTCTTGCGACCGTACACGCCAACACTCCCACCGACACCCTGCGAAGACTCGAGTCCCTATGCCTGCAAAGCGGCATCGAGCTACCCATGGTCGCCGTGCGCGCCCAGGTCGCATCGGCCATCAACATCGTCATAGTTTGCGATCGTCTTCAGGACGGACAGCGAAAGACCACACATATCTCCGAGGTTCTGCCCCTCAACGAGAAGGGTGATTACCGCACGCAAGACCTGTTCGTGTTCACTCCCACGCATAAGGACTCCGAGGGCAGGGTCCACGGCTACCACGCCCCCACAGGTCTTCTTCCGACGTTCCTGGACAGGCTGGCGGCCTACGGCTTCGCCGACGTGGACGATTCGTTCTTCGATCCAGCTACCTACGACGTCGATCCACCACCGATCTTCACGGCCAGCGAAGGGTACAAGGCGCGCTGGGCACCAAGCCTCGCGCACCGCGAACATGGCGAGAAGGATCCTCAAAGAAGACCCTCGGCGCCACAAAGGCCCTCCTCTAACCCCAGCAAAGAGGCTAAGAAACCGGCGTCCGGATCCCCGAAGAAGCGGGGCGGCATCGAGAGCCCAGACATTTCGGCGAGAAGCAAGACGCCCGATGAGGCAAAGAAGGACAAGGTCGTCAAGCCCGGCTCGAGCCTTGGGGGGCGAACGAGAAAGGCGGAAGAGGAAGCATCGGCGGCTCTCGATGAGATGGCGCCAATCGAGTCGCTGGGTGTCGCTTCCCTGGACGCCGAATCGGCGGAGGACGATGAGAGCACCGATCCCAGTCTGGTGGGTCTGGAGCCCGAAGGCGCAGAGGAGCTACGGAGCGCCAAGGATGAGACGATAGACCCCTTGGCCTCCAGCGATCCCATCCCGAGCAAGGAGCCCGATCTCGAAGAAATCGATAGTGAGCACATCCTGGATATGCCGACCGACGCGGGCCAGGCTGATCTCGGTGAGGAGATACTATCGGCGGATGACGAGCTGGCGGCGATAGAGGCGGCTATTGCGGCGGAAGCAGCCGCTCCCGCCCAGGATGACAAGGAGTTCGATCCCAACGAGCCTTCGATCCAGCTTTCCACCGAGCTGGAAGCGGAGGCCGTCAGTCACGAAGAGACCCCCTTCTCGAAGAAAGGGCTCTCTTCGCGATCCCGAGGATCGGAGTCTAGGGAGCCTGGCCGTCGCCGGCCGGCCGCTGGACGACGGCGAAAGGGAGGAGTAGTAGGTAGACCAGGCGATCCCGATTGAGCGGGACACGACCGAGAAGAAGCACTCGAAGTCCCCCTACTGCATACTGCTTCGCACCTCGGCGCAGCTTATTCCTTCTTCGGGAGCGCAGTTGCGCCCAACGACGCAGCCCCCTCTACCATAGAGATTGATGCAGGTGAGCTGACCCTGACACTGCGACTCCTCGCTCTCGAGCTGACAGGGTTCATGGGTGAGGTTACAGCGACGAGTCATGGAGTCGCAGGTATCCACGGGGCAATCGGCATCCTGGACGCAGGTACACCAGCCCACCGAGTCTCCTTCGTGGATGACGCATATCCCGGCGCAGAAACCGGAAGCATCGCAGCGGCCGCCAGGACAGTCATCATCAGATTCGCACGCCCCGCCCGTGGGAGCACAATCGGAGTGATTCACATCGTCCCTGCATAAGGCCTGCGTCAAGAGAACTATGTACGCACAGCGAAAACCGCTGGGGCAAGGTTGTCCTTCGGAGCAATCCACGCCGCAGAAGTTCGCCCGTCCATCGGCGCGGGTATCCACGAGGCAACGGTTCGCCCAGTCTCCACATGGAGGATGGCCGCCCGGTCCATACTCACAATGATCGCAGTAAGGTCCTCGATCATCGACTCTACATACGGAGTCATCGAGCTCCTCTTCATAGTCGCAAATCCATCCATAGGGGCAGTAAGAGCTGTCATCGCAAACCCCGTACTCGCAGTAGCCTATCTCACAATCCTCGTCCCCTTCGGGACAGCGGCAAGCTTGACCCAACGGACAATCGCCGCTGGTTCTGCAGCCAGGCCTGCACTCGTTCGTCAGCTCATCACAGACCTCCCCTACAGGGCAGTGAAGATCATGTGTACAGCGCCCCTCCTGAATGCACCTATTGCGAAGGACATCGCAAAAGGAGTCCTCGGGGCAGTCGGCGTTGGTGTAGCAGCCGACGGTAGCCTGACATACGCCGGCGGTGTTGCAGAACATATTAGGACCGCAAGCCTCATCGGTCATGCAAAGACAAACCCTTGGCGAGTAGCGATCGGAGCAGTAGAAGTCCGGCCCATACTCTTCGATGCACTCCGCATCATCTAGACAACCTCCGAACACTCGCTCGTCATCTGGACAACCGGCAAGGTGCAGGCCGACTAGCGCCAGGACGAAAACGAGGACAAGAAGAGCCAGATGCCCTCGAGGCCGGCTCGGCATCCTCGACTCGAGCTTCTTCTTCATGCGGGCTATCGACATCATCATGGCACCGAGAAGTATTCGGCATCCTGAGTGAAGGAGTTCCAGGCCCCAAGGCCAAGCTGCCGATAAGAGAAGTAGTCGAACTCGAAACGAGGCGAAAGAGCCGTAACGATCAAGATCTCCAGAAGAGCGTAGTCCGCGAGGCTTTCCCTGACCGGACCGGGGACCACTACCGATGACTCGGTACCGGGAACGATGATTTGCCATACGGGCAAGGGAATGAAACCCGGCTCGGAGATCTGGATCATGACCACATCGGGCCTGGGCTCACCGTGGTAGGTCCACTCGATACGATCGCCGCTGAGCACTCCGCCAGCAGGGCTGATGGTCCGCGTCATGGGCTGCATTGGGCCAATGGACACCCCGGAATCAAGATCGCCAATCTCACGTCTGAAGAAGAGGGATAAGGGATACCCGCCGCCCGCGGTAGACATGTTGAGGAAGACGAAGCCGTCGCCCGGGAGCCTCGGGAAGCCCTCCATCAAGAAGCTCGACTGGCCAAAGTTCATAGTCTCGCCAACGAAAAGAACGCCCTCGCTTCCAAGCTCTAGATAAGCGTAGGTGCCGTCCACGCGCTCCGAGCCATCGGGCGGCGCCGGAGGATTGACCAAATGAATGGGCACTTCCCGATCCAGATGCATGTTCAACACGATATCGGCCGAGATCGGCTCCTGGCATCCTCCAGCAAGGTTGCAGATCTTCCCCTCGCCACAAGCCGCATCGGAGTTGCACAGACACCATCTGAAGGAAGCCGGGTTCGAGGGGTCCAGGTTCTCTTCGCCGTCGCAGGTGAAACCGGTGGGACAAGCTCTGTCCACCGTGCAGGTCGGGGGGCTTATCGCCGGGACCTCTATCCCTCGCGTGATTCCCATGATGAGAGGCTCGAAGTCCTCGATAATCTGCCCGGATATCATGTCTGTTTCCTGGGTAACCACTCCATACTTCGCATAGAGAGCCACGCTGCCTGGACGAGAAGCCAGCCCGAACTCGCCGCAGTCGGTGGTCACCCTGTGTGACGGGGGCGGAGCCCGAAACGGAGGAAGGCTCGTCACCGTACGAGGCGTCGCCCAAACCCGGGCTTCCTCCCATTGGTTGCTCGCAAGCTCCCGATTCGGTGGCAGCTTGAACCCACAGACACTTCCGTTCCCCGGTCTCGGGTTGATGAAGGCCATTGGCGCCGGCGGCGGCATATCCATGGCCTCGCCTTCGTTCGGCGTCAAGAAGACCGTAAGATCACGGGCATCGATGCGGACCACCGTCACCGACTCGTGACCTGCTCTTGTCGCGGTAACCTGGACCGGCTTGACCAGTGACGGATCGGAGAAGGTGATCTGTCCTCGAAGGTCTGTCTCCCCCTGAAACGGCGTGTCGGGATCGACTCCCAGCATCACGTGCGTATCCGGCAAAGGTGCGCCCGAGAAGGCGTCCAAGACCGTCACATTCAAGGTTCCGGCCACGGGACCGCCAGAGGCTCCTCCTCGCACGCTCGTGGGATCGTAGTACTGAAAGGCACTCCTCCGCACGGCTTCCTCTTCACCAAGGCGCGCCGATACGTCCACCAAGCCGATACTTCCCGGCGGCGATCTCACCGCCAGAACGCCGTGGCCGAGTCGATCCTCGATCGTGGCGGGTATGCCGCCGAAGCTGACCTCGACATCGTCCGTGAACCCCCCCCCGTAGAGAAAGACGTAAGTTCCACCGGCCTGGGATCCTCTTTCCGGGTCCACTTGGGCCAACGATAGTGGCTCCTCATAGTGGAAGCCATCGCGCAGCGCGGCCTCTCTTCGCTTTGCTCCCTCGCCTCGTATCACGACGACATCGGCTGGGCCGGCGCTCCCCGGTGGAGTCACTGCCTCAAGCGTCGAGTCGTCCACGAAGGTTAGGGAGCTAACGGAAAGGGCGCCTATCCGAACCTTGTCGCCTGCCTGGAAGCCCGCGCCGGAAAGCGTAACCCTGGTCCCGCCATCGGCGGGACCAAAGCCGGGTGAGACGGAGTCTAGCCTCATGACCTGCTCGTACCGGTAGCCCTCCTCGAGTATGGCGCCTCCTCGGGCGTTTCTGACCTGGACATCGACGGCTCCCGGCCCGCTCGAAGCAGGAGGAACGGTCACCACCAGTTGGTTGGCATCGCGATAGGAGACGACCTCGGCATCTTCCTCTCCAAATCGAACCTGGGCTTCCCCATGATCCATGCCCGTGCCTACCAGCACGGCTTGCCCTCCTCCCTCCAAGGATCCAAACGCCGGGACGACCGAAAGCAAGTGAACGTCACGACGAGCCTTGTCGATGAAGGCAAATGAGTTGGGAAGCCAAGCGGTACCGCGCTCGTGGGAGACCGCTACTCCCACCACGCTGCCGGCCTCGCCCGCCGGGCTAGTAACGACTACGTCGTCCCCATCCACTCGAATGTCGCTGGCTGGAGCCCCCCCGAAGGTGACGGCATCGGCCCCAACGAGGCCTTCTCCAACCAGACGAACCTCGGTCCCGCCCGTGTGTGATCCAAGCGGCGGCTCGACGGCGATGAGGCGAGGTTCTACATAGTAGGTCAGGCCTCGCCTAAGCGTGTCTCTCCCGTAGGCGTTGAGAACCTCCACATTGACGGCACCAATCTCCGGGGCGGGGGGCGCAACGAAGCTCAAGGTGCCTTCATCCACCAACAGCGTCGAGATGGCCGACCTATCCCCAACCCTAACCAGCGTATCCTCCGTGAAGCCGGCACCCGTGAGAGTGATCATGGTCCCACCACTCGCGGGCGAGGATGCGGGCTGGATTCCGTGGGCTCGCAGGGGGACGAAGTAATGGAAGCACCCCTCGCACAATGCCTCGCCGTTTGGGTTCTGCACCCGTACGTCGCGAGCACCCACATTGCCGGGCGGCGCCACCACGTTGATTACCCGATCGTCCACCACGTCGAAGTCGACCGCGGTGTTGTCGCCAAACAAAACCGCTGTACGATCTCGAACGTCCTCGCCAAGCTCGGCGAAGCCGAAAAGAAAGCCCTTCCCCTCGATCCGCGTCCGAGTGCCGCCGGCCGCCGGTCCCCTCACCGGAGATACCCTGTCGATCTCGACCTCGAAAACGGGCTCGACGGGCTCTTCTTCATCGGTGTACTCGAAGCAGCCGCTACAAGTCGCCGTGCCGTTGGGATTCTCCACGTGGACGTCGAATGAGCCCAAGATGCCCGGCGGCGTCAGGACGCGAATGATCGTGTCGCTGATGACTTCGACTCCTTGAGCGGGCCCATCTCCGAATCGAACCGCCGTGTGTAGGGAGGCGATGGCGGCACTTTCCGCCACCTCTTCGAGAAAGCCTCGACCTTCGAGGCGGACCTCGGTCCCTCCGGAGACCGGGCCGCTATCGGGCACGACGGCATCGAAGGAAATCTCGACCGGCGTCCCATTCGGCCCATTATCGTCATTGCCATTGCCGTTTGAATCGCAGCCTCCACAGGCGGCGCACATCAAGGAGGGGGCGACCAAAACGGCAATGACCCTCAAAGCCTTCTTTTCGCTAGCTAAAGGCATGATCCCTCCCTCATTGCGTCCATGTCTCCACGAAGAGATCGTAGCTGTTCTGCACTCTTCGCCCGCCCACCACCTCGATGTAGAAGCGACCCGCGCTGGTCTCATCCACGACCACGATTTCGACGGGTTCGGTCGTGGCGCTCTCGGCTATCAAGGTGATCCCGTCCGAATCGTAGGCAACAAGGTCCAAGGCCCCATCCAAGGGCTCGTGTACCAAGGTCACCTGGACCGTGGTCCCGCGCTCATGAGGCACCACGAACCAGTCGTCATTGCCCGGGCATTTCTTCAGGTTGTACCAAGCCCCCTCATAGATCTCCGCCGCCTCGGTCACATCGTCATTGGGCTCGAGGTAGTCGTCGTCACAAGGTCGACCTCTCGATACCAGGACCTGGAGGCCGTAGGTGGAGCGGGAATCCAGGGTGCTTACGCGAATCAGATAATCACCCTCTCGGTCCACCGTGCTGTCCACCTGAAGGTTTCCATGAGCGAGCACTCGTTCTCCACCAGGAGAAAGCAGCACCACGCTGTAGTTGCTTCCGCCAAGCGCCGGCGGGCTTACCGTGACGCTGATGCTGTCGCCCGCGTCCAGCGGAGTAGTGAACCAGTCTTCCTCGTCTCCGCACAAGGTAAGGTTCGAGTAGAGCCCGGGCCCGATCTCCGCTGCCTCCTCCATCGTGCCGTTGGGTTCGAAGGCATCGGGAACACAGTCCTTGGATACACACCGGCCGCTGCGAAGCTCGCATGCCTCACCGGTAATGCAGTCCTGGTTCGACACACAAGGCGGAGGCTGCTCCGTGCACTGCCCTGTCTTCCGATTACAGACCAGCGGCCTCAAGCAGTCCCTATCAGAGAAGCAATGGTCCTCACCCCGGCACCGTCCCGCGTCGGGATCGCAGGTGAGACCGGCACCGCAGTCGTCATCTTCCACGCACTCGACACATCTTCCGCCGTGACAGATGAATCCCTCTGGACATAACTCCTCCGCCGTTTCCTCGGTGCAGCTTCGCTCACACCTTCCCGTCCCGGTATTGCAGTAGTAATCCTCCGGGCACCGAGAGTCATCGAAGCAGCCCAGATCCTCCTCACAAACCAGACGGTCCATGTTGCAGTAACGGCCAGCGGGACACTCCGCGTCATTTGCGCATGGAGTAACCTCATCGCCGGAACGACAGAGCCCCTGCACGCAGAACTCCCCGAGAGCACATTCATCATGGGTGTCGCAGTCGAGACCCCAGTCGTCGAGGGGAACGCAGATCAATCGAACGGGATCGCACTGCTCGTACTCTAGGCAATCCCTATCTCGCGAGCAGTGCGTGCAGTAACCGTCGAGGCATATCATCCCCTCATCGCACTCATCCCTGTCCGCGCACTCCCCAGGGACGGGCACGTCGTTGTTGTCGTTCTTGCCATTGCCGGAGCACGCAAAAGCCAAGACCAAGGCGGCGAAAAGGACAATGGCCGCTGACGCCTCTTGATGGCGCGGCTTCATTGTGACACCTGGACCGAGTCCACTGGAGTTACATGCCCACTTGGCCAATCGACGGTCAAGACGTCCCAGACATGACGTTCTTGCTCCAAGGTTCGACTCATCTCGGCCTCGAGGACACCATAAAGGTACACCCGAACCGTCGCCCGAGTAGCGGGCTCACTGGCTCCGTTGGTCTTGGCGTAGCGAACCTTTATTTCGTAGCTGCCCGGGTCCGGCTCATCCATGCGAACCCACTCCGGCCCATACCCGGCCAGATCGTCTCCGCTGTGCTCGCAACCGAAGGCATCCGGGTTTCCCCACCAGCAGTCGCCGTCCCCGAAGAGCTCTGCTCCGGAAGTGAGCACATGAAGATCGAGATCGGTAATCGGATGATCCCAGACCAGCTCTATGTAGAGACGCTCGGCGGCCACTGCGCGAATCACGGAGCGACACGGCGCTACCGACTCGGTTCCAAGCGAGTCCGTGACGGTCAGCTGCGCCTCCCACGTGCCAGCCACGTCCAGCTCGATCGACGGCGTCGGCGTAAAAGCATCTTCGAGTTCGGTGAGGCTGGTCAGTGGCCGCCTGACCACCTCCCATTCGTAGGACAACGGCTCGTGTCCATCAGGGTCGTAGCTTTGGGTGCCATCGAGGGTGACGACGTCCCCCGGCGCACCAATGAGAGTCTCTTCGTCGCCGCATACGGCCACGGGCGCCCTGTTTATCGATGCATCCATCGAGAGGCTCGCCACCCTCCGAGCAGGGTCCGTGCTCGTCACCAGGATCGTCCCCTCGGTCTCCTCTTCTCCCACCTCGGGCATGAAGGCCACCGTCAGCTCGATGGACTGACCGGACTCGATGGTGAGCGGACCTTCCCAGGAACCAACGCGCTTGTATGCCAAGGAGCTCCCTTCCTCGATCTCGATCGTCTCCACCACCAGCGGCGCGGTGCCCACCGACCGAATGCGGAAGGACTCGATGGCGATGACGCCCTCGCCTACCAGGCCAAAGTAGATTGACTCGGGCTCCAGCTCGATGGCGCTGACGGTAAGACCCTCGCCCGACAACACGGACTCCACGATGGGGCGCTCGGGATCATCGGAGTGGATCCTTAGTAGAGCCTCGTAGGAACGCTCCTCCTCCGGCTGGAAGAAGAGCGGCAACGAGGACTCCGAGCCGACCTCGATTTCCTCGGGCCATTGCTCGAACCAAAAGTACGAGGCATCGTCTCCGACTATTTCCACTTCGGAAATACGAAGCTGCGCGAGACCACGGTTACCGATGACCGGCTCCACGGTAGAGACATGAAGCACGGGCAAAGTGCCGAAGTCGAGTTCATCGGCGGAATAGAAGATCTCCGGATAGACCTGCCTGACGTCGTCGTTTCCGCAGGCAGCCGACAAGAGCAACGGCACCAAGAGAATAACGGGAAGACTGGACCAGCGCACAATCATCACCACTCCAGCGGGTCGCTCTCAGCCATGTAGATCACCTCGATTCTGGCCCTCAGGCCAGGAACCGAAGCTCCTTGGAAGAAGAGGCTGCCCGACTCCTCCTCGTATATCCAGCCGTTTGGCCCGCCTTGGGGAGGAATACAAAGGACGCCCCGATCTCGAGGATCGGCGGCGTCACACTGATCCTCGGTGTAGTCGCATAGCCCGAACTCCTCGGCCCGAGCTTCACAAGGGTAATAGACATTGACCTCCAATGTATCGAGGTCGGGAACCTCGGAGAGTTGAAACTTTCTCTCCAGACCAACCGCCGTGGCTCCCATCTCCTGAAGCGTGCCCTCGAACGATTCATCACAGATCGACCCCCAAACGCCGCCGGTCATCTCAACGAGCTCGATATACCTGCCGCCGGCCTCGGCGGAGCCATGCTCGGTGACGCAACCCCGAAACGGGCTGCCCGGCTCTATCTCCTCATCGGGTCCAACTATGGCGGCAAGAATGATCTTGTTCTCGTTTCCGATGCCTTGAACCTGGGAGAACACGCGCCAGTAGTAGTCGATCTCTCCGAAGGAGCGGTCGTCCTGATCACTGACCCAAACTATGAATACATAAGACGCATGACAACTGCGCTTTGCCGGAGGGACGGTCTCATCGCGGGCAACACACTGCCAGTCGACGCACTCCTCACTCTCGCCGCAAGTGACATCGGGCCGCAGAAAACTTCCACCCTGAAACAGCAGCTCCGCCGCGGCAAGCCCCTCCTCCTTGGCACTGCCATCGGTTCCGACATGTACGTTGCCGCGAAACGCGCGCATGACATCGGGGGTGTCCGGGGTCAGTATGCGCGGGCTCCCGACGAGCTGGCCTCCGTGCCGGCGAACATCGGTCGTCGTGACTCCGATTTGGTAGTCGACGTCGCCCTCGTCCAGGTACCTGAAGAAAGAAATCAGGTTGCCCGCAAGGTTGTCCTGAACGTCGCTCATGGTTGGAGAGTTGTCTATGACCCACAGGACATCGATAACCGGCCTATCCGCTTGGCGAAACACGTCCACCCGCGCCCCAGGCGGCAGAGTGCGACGAATATCCTCGTCGCCACATTGGCAGGATACCGCCATGGCGACGAGAGCAAACGCTGCACAGATGCTGGGTGCCCCAAAGGGCTTGCGGTTTAGCATGGCTCTTCCGCTTCCACCACGGCGCGGTCCCACGGCGACGGTTTGCCCCCGCTCGGACGACCTACCACCAAGTTTTTACTCGAGTCCAATCACTTCAAGCTAACAATCTGACCGCTGGCGGTCAATCAGCGGCCACGCCGGCTGGGGCATATCACGGAGCTGCTCATACCCCGCATCTTCATGCACCCATGGGGCGCTGTCGGAGGATCTTGCGAAAGCGAGGGAAGAGCCTTTGGAGAGAGGAACTAATGAGGCAAGGACCGAGTAACGGGACGGGCGCCAGCGGAACCGCGGCTTTCGAGCGCGATGAGCCGGCAGCGGATCGGGGCCGCTTGAGGGTACCCGGCGATTCGACTGAAGGGCCAGGGCAGGTTGACACCCGGACTTTCTCCGTTAGATTGTGAGCGACTTCAAGCCCTTACGCCATGTCAGAGCCAAACCCGAAATCCCTACCTCCAGAGCTCTCCCAGCGTGACCTGTGCATACTCGGCGCGGTTATCCAGGACTACATCCTTTCACCGGAACCGGTGGGCTCACGCATGCTCGCAACATCCCACGGGCTGGAGATGTCGCCGGCGACGGTCAGAAACGTAATGAGCGATCTGGAGGCCTTGGGTTATCTGAAGAAGCCGCACACCTCAGCGGGGCGGATTCCAACCCCAAAAGCCTTCAGGCTCTACGTGGACACCTTCCTTCGGGTCCGTCCGCTGCCGCGCCGCGACCGCGACCGGGTAAACCGCGGCTACGACCCACCAGCGGACGAGGTGCCTACCCTGATGCGGCAAACAGGACGAGTCCTCCACGAGCTCACGCGCCACGCCGCCGTGGTCACAACCCCAAGGCTCTCACAAACCAAGCTGCGCCACGTGAGCTTCGTGCGCCTTCGAGAAGACCGTGTCCTGGCGGTGCTCGTAACCCAGTCCGGGGTCGTCCAAAACCGGGCCCTCACCGTCGATTTTCCCGTCACCCAGGACGAGCTGGACAAGATGACTCGCTACCTGGAGGAGCTGTTCGGAAAGTCGGGCGGCAGTCTTGGTGAAGTCCGAGGACGCCTGAAAAAGGACCTGGCCGCCGATCGCGCGAGCTATGATGATCTGATGACTAGGGCGGTCGATCTGGGCCATAGGGCCCTTTCGGCCCTAGACGAATCAAGGAAGCAAGACTTGATAGTGGCAGGCGAGACATCGTTCCTCGACGCGCCGGAGTTCGCCGATCGAGAGAGGGTGCGTGCCCTCCTCGACTCTCTATCCGAGAAGGAAGCTCTGCTCAGAATACTCGAGCGAGCGGAGAAGAGCCCCGGCATCCAAATATTCATCGGCGCCGACTCGGAGCTTACAGGCGAGGCCGACGTATCCTTGATAGTGGCCAGCTACCACGGCGCCAGCTCCATACTCGGCACCCTGGGGGTCATCGGCCCCACTCGCATGGATTATGCGCGCGTCATCCCATACGTAGAGTATACAGCCGATCTGTTGGCCCGAATTTTCGATGGTGAGCTGGGCTAAGGGGGCTTCTGGCGGCCTCGGCGCTTTCACTATGGCGCCGCCTGCGCTATGTCTTCCCGCTCTCCCTTGTTTACGGTGCTTTCAAGAAGAATCGAACGTCGCCAAGAGCAGCGCTTGGAGATAGACCACGGAGAACACCGCCCATGAGCGAAAACGGAAAGGCGCAACCAGAGAGCATGTCGACCCGGCCCGACGAGGAACGAGATGAACAGGGCTCCCCCAAGGAGTCTAGTGACCAGGGATTGGGGCCCACCGATGGAGAGCGCCCGGCTGAAGACGAAGAGGTCGTGACCTCCGAGCTGGGGCCCTCGCCCGATGCGGGCCCAAAGGTCGACATGCCAGAGAGCGGCATCGAGGAGCCCGCCCCCAAGAGCCCCGACGACGAGACCGGCGAAGAGGTGGTAGTGATCGAAGAAGGCGGAGCCGAGGCCGGCGGGGGAGAGCAAGCTCCCACCTCCGGTGCCGGGGAAGGCCTGATTAGAGCGCTCTCGGAGCTGAAGGAAGTCAAGAGCCGGCTCGAAGAGGCGGAGTCTCGAGCCAAGAGCACCGAGGATAGGCTGCTACGCCTGGGGGCCGAGTTCGACAACTTCAAGAAGCGGGCACTAAGAGAAAAAGAGGAAGATCGAAAGTTTGCCAACGAAAGGCTCATCAAGGAGCTTCTGCCCGTGGTCGACAACCTGGAGCGTGCCTTGGAGGCCGCTTGCGACGCATCCGAGGACCAGCTGCGATCCGGCGTTCAAATGATCGTCCAGCAAATGCTCGATACTTTGAAGAAATTCGGCGTAACCCAGTTCTCCGCTGAAAAGGAACCCTTCAACCCGGAGTTGCATGAGGCAATGCAGCAGGTAGAGACCTTGGATGTTCCACCAGGCACCGTGGTCACCGAGCACCTCAAGGGCTACCTCTTGAACGAGAGGCTGCTTCGCCCCGCGATGGTCGTGGTGGCAAAAGCTCCGGAAGTGCGGGAAGTTGGGATCGAGGAAGAAGGGGACAACCAGGAAGCTGGTAATGACCAGAAAGCTTCGGCCACCGGCATGAACGGGGCTGGAATAGGGGAGGAAGAGAGTTGAGCAAGGTAATAGGAATCGATCTTGGAACCACGAACTCCTGCGTGGCGGTGATGGAGGGTGGCGAGCCCGTCGTCATCCCGAACTCGGAGGGAAGCCGAACCACCCCCTCCATAGTCGCATTCACCGAGTCCGACGAGCGCCTAGTGGGGCAAATAGCAAAACGGCAAGCCGTTACCAACGCCGAGAACACGGTCTACTCCACCAAGCGGCTCATCGGTCGCCGCTTCGAGGAGGCGGAGGTCGAAAAGTCCCGGTCGCTTGCTCCATTCAAGATAGTCGAGGCCGACAACGGCGCCGCTTGGCTGGAGATTCGGGGCGAGAAGATGTCTCCTCCCCAGATTAGCGCCATGGTGCTCGGGAAGATGAAGGAAACCGCCCAGGACTACATCGGTGAGGAGATTGGGGATGCGGTCATCACCGTTCCCGCTTACTTCAACGACAGCCAGCGGCAAGCCACCAAGGACGCCGGCCGAATTGCCGGCCTAAACGTTCTTCGCATAATCAACGAGCCGACCGCCGCCGCCCTCGCCTATGGCCTGGACGAGAAGAAATCGCAGCGAATAGCGGTATACGATCTTGGTGGAGGCACCTTCGACATCTCCATCCTGGAGCTGAACAACGGCGTCTTCGAGGTCAAGAGCACCAACGGGGACACTTTTCTTGGTGGAGAGGACTTCGATCAGGTGATTCTCGAGTGGCTAAGCGACCAGTTTGCCGCGCAAAACGACGGCAAGGACCTGCGAGAGGACCGAATGGCTCTCCAGCGTATGCGCGAGGCCGCGGAAAAGGCGAAGCACGAGCTATCCAGCTCCACCGAGACCGACATCAATCTTCCTTTCATCACCGCCGATCAGTCCGGCCCCAAGCATCTGGTCACCACCCTCGATCGAGACACCCTCGAAGGCCTGGTGGGTGATCTGGTGCGCCGCAGCCTCGAGCCTTGCAAGGCCGCCCTATCCGACGCGGGGCTGACGCAAAAGGATATAGAGGAGATCCTTCTCGTTGGGGGAATGACCCGAATGCCTCTGGTACAAAAGACCGTGGCGGAGTTCTTTGGGAAGGAAGCTCACAAGGGAATCAACCCGGATGAGGTGGTAGCCATTGGCGCGGCCGTTCAGGGCGCCGTGCTTACCGGCGAGGTCAAGGACGTCCTCCTATTGGACGTCACGCCCCTGTCGCTGGGTGTGGAGACCGCGGGCGGGGTGTTCACGAAGATAATCGACCGCAACACCACCATCCCCTGTCGAAAGGCAATGGTCTTCTCGACCGCCCAGGACAACCAGCCCTTGGTCAGCGTCCACGTTCTCCAAGGCGAGCGAGAGATGGCCTCCGACAACAAGACCCTAGCCAGGTTCGAGCTTGTCGGTATCCCGCCGGCTCCAAGAGGAGTTCCACAGATTGAGGTCTCCTTCGACATAGATGCCAACGGCATCGTAAACGTGTCGGCAAAGGATCTAGGGACCGGCAAGGAGCAGTCGATTCGAATCGTCGCTTCCTCCGGTCTCTCGGAGGCCGAGATAGAGAAGATGGTCGAGGAAGCAAGCAAGCACGCCGAGACGGACAAGTCCAAGAGAGAAATAGCCGATCTTCGCAACAGCGCCGAAGGCCTGATCTACACGACGGAGAAGTCTCTGGAGGAGTTCGGCTCGGAGCTGGCCGAAGGCGACGTGGAAGAAATTCGAGCCGACATTACTGATCTGAAATCCCTGCTCTCCAACGAGGAGGTCGATGTCTCCGACTTGAGAGAGGCTCTCCAAAGATTGGAGGGATCGGCCTACCGAATCGCCGAGGCCATGTATGGCGAGGCCGAGGGGGCGTAGACAAGACGATGTGCCTGGAATGAAGCGAGACTACTACGAGGTGCTGGGCGTCTCTCGAGGCGCCAACGACAACGATCTGAAACGAGCGTATCGGAAGCTGGCCCAGCAGTACCATCCCGACAAGAACCCAAACGATCCGAAGGCGGAGGACCGCTTCAAGGAGGCCTCGGAGGCCTACCACGTGCTCTCCGATCGGGAGAAGCGATCCCGTTACGATCGATTCGGACATGCGGGTCTTGGAGGAGCGGGGGCCGATCCCTTCGAGGGCTTCGGGGGAGGAGGGTTCGGTTCGATCAACGATATCTTCGGAGACATCTTCGGAGACATCTTTGGCGGAGGCAGGCGCGGTCGAGGCGGTCCCGAGCGAGGAGCTGATCTTCGCTACGATCTGAAGCTCGACTTTCAAGAGGCCGCCTTCGGCGTCGAAAAGACTCTCGAAGTGCCTCGGCGAGTCCATTGTGAAAAATGCTCCGGCTCGGGAGCCAAGCCCGGCACCAACCCAACTACCTGCCGCACATGCGGCGGTCTGGGCCAAGTGCAGCTATCTCAGGGGTTCTTCGCCGTTCGCCGTTCCTGCCCCCACTGCGATGGCCGGGGGCAAACCATCACCGACCCATGCGAGAGCTGCAGGGGCACGGGCAAGACTAGCTCAAAAGCAACATTGACCGTGAAGGTGCCTCCCGGAGTGGACTCGGGCACCAGGATCCGCATCACCGGAGAGGGCGAGGTCGGAGACGCGGGTGCGCTGCCTGGCGATCTCTATGTGGTCTGCCATGTAAAGGAGCACCCAATCTTCGTCCGTCAAGACACGGACATCCTGTGCGAGATGCCGATTGGGTTTCCCTCGGCCGCTCTCGGGGCGGAGATTGATGTGCCGACTCTGGACGGCAAGGTGAAGATGAAGATCCCCGCCGGTACCCAAACAGGCAAGGTGTTTCGCCTGCGCGGCAAGGGAGTCCCCCAGCTATCGGGCCATGGGCGTGGCGACCAGCATGTGAGGATCGTGGTGGAGACCCCGACAAACCTCAACGCCAAGCAAAGAAAGCTCCTAGAGGAGTTCGCCGAGGTCGGCGGTGACGATGTCAGCCCCAAGAGCAAGGGCTTCATCGAGAAGGTGCGAGAGCTATTCGGTGCCGAGTAGTCTCCCCTGGCACGGCGCTCATGTAGAGAGCTATCCTCGCGACCAGGCCACGAGCCGGGTCATCGGCCAGATCAAGCGACGTCGGCTTCGCATGAGCGAGGCAGACGCGAGTTCCAAAAATGGGTACGGTATCAAAATGCCACTTCGTTCCTTTTACGTCATGAACCTGCTTCTGATCTTCGTTCTACTATTCGGCCCGGCCTGCCCTCCAAGGACGGTCGTCATCGACGGCGAACGTGTGCCCTTCGACACGGCCGCCGCTCGCACCTTCGATGATGCAAGGAGCCTTCATGAGGAGGATCGCCACGAAGATGCAATCGAGCTCCTTCGAGACTATTTGGTCCGTTTCGGAAGAGCGAAGCAGGTGCCCGAAGCTCGCTGGCTCTTGGCAAAGAGCTATGTGGCCATCGGAAGGGACGCCGACGCCCAGCGGGCGCTGCGAACTCTGGTGGAGCAGCATCCGCGCTCTTCCTGGGCAAGATCCGCCCGTATCGAGCTTGGCAAGAGACATATGGAAGCAGAGGAGTATCACGAGGCTCTCGTTGTCCTAGAGCCGCTCTACCGAAGCGCCGAGGGCGATAAGAGACACGAGGTAGCGCAGCTACTGGCCACTGCGTCGGTGGGCGCCGAAAGCTGGGACGACGCCGTGCATTGGATTGGAGAGGCCAGGAGACTGGCCACCGATTCGGTGGCGAGAGAGCTTGCCGACACAACCCTTCTGGATCTCGTTGACAGACAGCTCCCGCCTGCTGGTCTGGCTCGGCTCCGAGAGAGCCTACCTTCAGACTCGCCGGCCTTGCCTCTGGTCATGATGAAGATCGCGAAACTTCACTACCACCAGCGTGAGTTCGGCCGCGCCATGGAGGCAGCGGATCAGTACCTTGCCAGATGGCCCGAGGGCGATTTCGCGGATGACGCACGCGGCATCAGAGACAGAATCGGACGTCTCTCCGAGGTTAGCTCTCGGGCGGTGGGCGTGATTCTTCCCCTTTCCGGTCGAGCGCAACCTTTCGGAGAGGCAGCCCTTCGGGGCCTCGGAATGGCCCTGGATGTCGCGGCGTCCAGTGACATCACCTTGCTGATAAGAGACAGCCAGGGAGATCCGGACATCGCCGCGAGCGCCGTCGAGGATTTGGTCCTGGAAGAGCAGGCCATCGCCATCATCGGTCCCCTTCTTTCCGGCACCTCTCTAGCAGCCGCCACGAAAGCGGAGGAGCTTGGCGTGCCGTTGATAACTCTGGCCCGGGCCGACGGACTGCCACAGATGGGTTCTTGGATCTTCCGAAACGCTCTATCCGATGCGGCTCAAGCCAGGGCGCTGGTGGATCACGCCACCAAGAACCTCGGGGCCCGAACCTTCGGGATCCTCTACCCGAATCACGACTATGGACGAGCCCTCATGAACCACTTCTGGAATGAGGTCGACGCGCGCCAGCTAGAGGTGCGGGGGGTCGAGCGCTACAACCACGATGAGACAACGTTTCAGCCCATAGTGAGAAAGATGGTCGGGCGCTACCACCTGCAGTACCGGCCCGAGTACACTCAAGAGGTCCAGCGCATCCGAGCCGAGATCACCGATCCGGTGCGTCGTCGCCGTGCCCTGGCGCGGGCACTGGACAACGTCTTGCCCATTCCCGAGTTCGACGTCTTGTTCATACCCGACAGCTATCGAACCGTCGGCCTCATAGCTCCCGCGCTCGCGGTGGAGGAGGTAATCACGAATGTTTGCGACACCCGCGACATCGAGCGCATAAAGGAGACGACGGGCCGTGAAGAGCTCTCGAAGGTCCAGCTCCTTGGCCCCAATGCCTGGCACCATCCCGAGCTAGTGACCAGGGGGGGGAGACACGTACGTTGCTCGGTGTTCGTCGACGGCTTCTTCGCCAATAGCAAACGCCCCGAAACTCGTTCCTTCGTGGAGCTATACGAGCAGATTCACGGGGCCGGCGCCAAGCCAGACTATCTCGAGGCTCACGGTTATGACACCGCCGGTATCGTGCGGCACATCATAGAAGAAGTGCGTCCCCGAGACCGGGTGGCATTTCGAGAGGCCCTCTTCGGGCTCAGGGGATACACGGGCGCTACCGGCGAGATACGCTTCGGACAAGACGGGGAAGTCCATAAGCGGCTCTTTCTGCTCACCGTCGATGGTGAGGAGATAGTAGAGATCGAGCCTGCGCCCCCTGAGGGCGCTCCGGCAGGCTGATGAGCCTAGAGGAGAGTGAGACGACGAAACGGTCCGTGGCGCCGGGGGACAAAGAACCTTCTCCTGTAGCCCGGCGCCGTCTTCTCCGTGGATGGAGACTAAATGCGCTCCTCTTCACGGCGACCGTCTTCACCACATGGGCCGTCGGCGGCCTCGCATACTCCGCTACCCTGCTTGGGATCCTGATCTGTCATGAGATGGGCCATTACCTCACGGCTCGCTACTTCGGCGTGAAGGCCTCCCTACCCTACTTCATACCGGTTCCCTTCGCGCTCGGAACCTTCGGCGCGGTAATCAAGATGGACGAGTCGATCCCGAACCGGCGCGCGCTGGTCGCAATCGGCGCCTCCGGCCCATTGGCGGGGCTCGCCGTGGCGATCCCCCTGCTCTTCTATGGCCTTTCGCTCTCGACGGTAGCGCCCATCGCGGCCCCCTTACCTGGGCTGACGGAGTTCGGACTCGTGGGAATCCTCGAGGGGATGTCTTCTGGAGCCTCGAAGGACGGCACCGTCCCCCTCTTCTTTCTCGAGGGCAACTCCATTCTGTACTGGCTAGCCAAGAGCCTCGTATTCGAGATTCCAGTAGACCACGACGTGTGGATCCATCCCGTGGCCTTCGCCGCCTGGATAGGGCTCTTCGTAACCGCCCTGAACATGATTCCAGTCGGCCAGCTGGATGGCGGTCATGTCGCCTACGGTCTCTTTGGCGACAAGGCGAATAGGCTGAACAACGTGGTGCGTGGCGTCCTGCTCGGACTCGGCCTCACACTGTGGGTAGGATGGCTGGTTTGGGTGGTCCTAATCAGCTTCATCTTGCGTGCCTCCGGTGGATCTCATCCACCGGTGCGCCATCCCGACAAACCCCTTGGTCCGGGGATGAAGCTTTGGGGAGTCATCGCGCTGTTGACGCTCGTCCTGACCTTCTCTCCAGCACCCTTGCGCGAGATTAGAGTCACAAGACAGCAGGCCCTCGACCTGCCGAAGGAAGTAAAGGAGTACGCGAATCTCTGTGATGAGTGGATTCAGTGGCGCTACGATCTACAGGAGATGCCTCTTCGCGAGAGGCTGCGTGCCGACGGCCCACCGGAGTGCAACTGAAACCGTAAGGCACCCTCCGCTGCTACCAGCTAGCCAGCTCGACACCGATCACGACCGGACGGTCCCCGTCCACCTCACCGGCCACTGGGACCGACACATAAGCAACCGGCGCCGTTCGCACCATGACAAGACGAAAAGCAACGGCGGCACACAAGTAGTGACCGGCGCGATCATCGGTCGCACCAGGGCCTGGCCAGGCTCCCACGAGCTCTCCCTGAATCCACAGCGATCTGTGCAGGCGCCGACCAATCGAAAGACCATAGTGAGGGTGAGCCGTTGCTGGACCGTCTGCGATCGGCAAGGCACCTGTAACACCACTCTGCAGCTGACCGCCAAGATCACGAGTCCCGTAAGCGACAGCCACGTCTATCCTGATGGCCGCGGCACCGGGGGTCCACCGCTCGCTCCGAAAGGGCGAAAGCGCGCGAAGACGGGCAAAACGCTCTGCCCGAACGAGATCCTCGAGATCAGGGCCCGTGGGAGCTCGTCCCGATATCTCCAGACCCCATCGCACCATGCCGTTTCTCCCGAGTCGATCCAGCGTCGAGCCCACGAGAGCGAAGCCGAGGTTCCCCACCATGGGGTCGACGACCTCGCCTGGTACGCTGACGTATCCAAAGGGCAGCTCGACCTCCAAGACCAGCTCGGGAGATATCTCGATCCTTGCCGCGATGGGTAGCGACAACCCCGTGGCGTTTTGGAAGAGAGCGAGCTCACCGCCGAATACGATGGAGCTTCGCGGGTGCAAATCGGTGAGCCGCGGTGCTCTGGGCCCGGTATCATGAGCCGCCTCGGCGGCCAGCGGCAAGGCAAGACACATCGAGAACAGCAGGGCGTGATTGAGAAGAAACAGAACTCTTTGATTCCTCCCGAACCTGGCCAAAGCGAGCCTCACAGTATGCCTTCCGGGCCTGGGACCGGGCTTGTCGAGGACTGCCTGAATCGGGCTTGACCTGTCCATGAGTACCACCTTGCTGTCGCCAAACGCCTCTGGCAACAGCAGAGGCCCAAAGGAAGACCGCTACCTGGCTCGATCCAAATGTTCGTCTTCGACGGCCCGCGAATGGCCCACCCTTATCGGCCGCTAGAGCGAGGACTTTCGGCAAAGCGTTACCCTACACCGACTTCGAGCGCGAGGGCGAGCGGGGTTCGCTCACGTGTCGCGTATCGCTGTCCGCGAGTCGACCATCGCAAGGCCCGCACACGGCTTCGAAAAACGCTGCAAATCACCTGAAGCAGGACCCCAGAACCCTGAGTCTAGAACCCTCCATTAGGGTAGTAATCGAAAAATGAGTACTTTCATGCATCAAAGGTCTGGCCGTAGCAAGGGGGTGGCTGTTATGAAGGAGGACATGGGTTCACGTGTGCTACTTGTAGACGACTCTCTTGCGGTGGGCCGCCAACTGGAACGCATCCTTGCCGAGGATGCGCGATACGAGGTGGTAGGCCATGCTCGAAACGGCGCAGAAGCGGTGAAGCTCTTCGCGGCTGAAAGGCCCGACCTCATCGTCATGGACATAGTAATGCCGGTAATGGATGGGCTGCAGGCACTGCGCACCATCCTTGGCATGGAGAAGACGGCGAAGGTGGTCATGATCTCATCCGTGGGGGGCGTGGGAGAGAAGGCCTCGGAGGCTCTTCGCATGGGCGCGAAGGCCGTGGTCTCCAAGCCGTTCGAGGGAAGCGAGGTTCTGTCCACCTTCGAGCGTATTCTGGCCGAGGATAACTCGACCCGACCAGAGGAGGCCTAACCGTGTCGGTAAAATTCTTCGGACAGTTCTTGCTGGAGCGCGGCATAGTCACTCGCTCGCATCTTGTTGCAGCCATTCGATTGCAGGAATCTCGAAACCTCAGGCTCGGTGACTATGCGGTGCGCCGAGGCTACCTGACCGAGCCACAAGCGGATCAAATCAATCAAGCTCAGCTGACCGCGGACAAGAGGTTCGGCGAGCTGGCTATCGAGATGGGCCTTTTGACCCCCGAGCAAGTGGACGAGCTACTGATTCTCCAGCAGAACGATTACATCTTGCTCGGAGAAGCCCTCATCGACCAGAACGCGATTGAGAGATCGGCCCTGGATCGAGAGCTGGAGGCATTCAAGCGCGACCAGACTCGCTACATCATCGACGAGGTCGTCTTCCCGCCGGGAACGAAGGAGCCCTCCTTGCTCGCGGTGCCAATCGATCTGACACCGAAGATGCTGCTTCGCCTCCTCGGCATTCATGGAAAGCTCGGAGCAGGCGAGAGCGAATCTCGCTACCCCGTGGAGCGGCTGGTCTCGGTGACAATCAGCTTCACCGGCTCCGTGAAGGTCGACTACACCTTGTCGGTCTCTCGTGACATTGCCGCCAGCGTCACCGAGAAGATCATGGGCGAACCTCCTCTTCCCGGTGATGATGATGTCGTAACAGACAGCGTCAAGGAGCTGGCGAATATCATCTGCGGCAATGCGGCGGCGAAGTATGCTCAGCTTGGTCGGCGGGTGGAGATCGGACCACCCAGCATGGGTGTTCCGAACATCGGCCCAGAAAAGGGCTTCATCTTCTTCCCCATCCATGTGGCCGAAGGAGCCGTCGAGGTTCGCCTGTCACAGTGAGTCACGGCTCGGATCTGGATCGTGTACTCGGACCTGGCGGCCTGTTGGATGCCGCCGCCGGGGGCTACGAGGATCGACCTTCTCAAAGAGTTCTGGCGAGAAAGGTCCTCGAGGCATTGCTTGGGGGGCGTCACCTCGTCGCCGAGGCCGGCACGGGAACGGGGAAGACGCTCGCGTACCTCGTACCAGCTGTCTTGGCTCGAAAGAAAGTGGTCGTAAGCACCGCCACCCGTGCCCTGCAAGAGCAGATCTTTCAAAAAGATCTGCCACTTGTCTTCGATCTTCTAGGAGGCTCCTTCAGCGCGGCCTGCCTGAAAGGGAGAGCGAACTACGTCTGTTTGGCTCGAAAGGCACGATTCGATACCCAACCGCTCTTTCCATTCCGAGATGACCGGCACCTATACGATAAGGTGCGCAGGTGGCTCCAGGAGACCTCTACGGGAGACATAGCCGATATCTTCGATGTTCCCGAGGACTGGAGCACATGGAAGGAAATCGTCTCCTCGACCGACACATGTCTCGGTCAGAAATGCGAGTACTCGGAGGACTGCTTCGTCAATCGAGCACGGACCGCGGCTGCGGCGGCCGACATCGTGGTGGTCAACCATCATCTCTTTTTTGCCGACACGGCGTTGAAGGCAAGCCCGGCCGGAGCTCTGGCGGGCGCCGCGGTCATTCCTCCTTACGACGCGGCTATCTTCGATGAAGCTCACGTAATCGAGGATGTGGCAACCTCCTTCTTTGGACTGTCTCTGTCCAACTATCGGATAAGAGACTTGGTACGTGATGCGAAGAAGGCGGCGAGCTACGACAAGGAGTCGTTCATCGCCCTTGCCGAGTCCGCCGAGCGCCTCCTCGAAAGGAGCGATCGCTTCTTCTCGGCGCTTCGATTGGAGACAAACCGTCATCAGCTGCGCCAAGAGTCCATCGACGGCGCATCGAGCGAGCTTCAAGCGCTTGGCGAAGCCTTCGACCTGCTGGCAGCCATCGCCAGTCGACACCATGAAGACGAAGACTTGTTCGCGATCGAACGAAGAGCCCGAGAACTGCAGGCAATCCTGGGTGTAGTCGTGGATCTCGGGAAGGAGGACAGGGTTCACTGGTCCGATGTACGAGGAGGACTCGTCTACCTGCATTCCTCCCCCGTGGATGCCGCCATGGAGCTACGAGAGAACCTCCTGGGGAGAGTAGAGAGCCTAGTGTTCACCAGTGCTACTCTCTCCGCCGGGGGAAGTCTTCGATTCTTCCAAAACAGAATCGGTCTGTCGGAAGAGAATGAGGATCTATTCGAGCTGGATGCCGCAATACTGCCCTCCCCCTTCGACTTCGAGCGCCAAGCAGCTCTCTATGTGCCCAGCTCTATCCCAGAGCCAAACGACCCCGGCTTCACCGTGGCCGTGGCCGAGGAGGCAAGGAAGCTCTGCCGAATAACGGGGGGAAGGGCCTTCATTCTGTGTACGAGCCACCGAAACATGGAGGCTATTCACTCCCACCTCGAGTCCTCTCCGGACTGGCTCCTCTTGAAGCAAGGCGAGGCACCAAAGAGCGCCTTGCTCGAGCGCTTTCGCGAGCAACCCAGTGTGCTGGTGGCGACTCAATCCTTCTGGGAGGGAGTTGACGTTCCCGGTGAAGCCCTCTCGTTGGTGATTGTGGACAAGCTCCCTTTCGCGCCACCGAACGATCCCATCTTGTCCGCGCGAATCGATGCTCTCCGATCCTCCGGCAGGAGCCCATTCAACGATCTGCAGCTTCCCCAAGCGGCACTCGCTCTCAAGCAGGGCTTCGGTCGACTCATACGGACGACAAGAGACCGAGGCATCGTCGCCGTATGCGACATTCGCTTGGCACGAAAGGGCTACAGACGTCAGTTTCTGTCGACCCTACCGCCATGCCCAAGATTCAGAGACATAGAGGGGTTACATAACTGGTGGCGAACCGCCACGACCTAGTATATGTCTTGTTTTCGAGGGTCGAGATGCAGCTCAATGCCGCCGAACGCGAGCTAACACTTAAGGTCGTCTATTACGGGCCTGGGCTATCGGGCAAGACGACCAATCTTCAAGCCATCCATGCGCGTCTCGATCCGAACGTGCGTGGGAGGCTCATGACCCTGGATACGGCCGACGACCGTACGCTGTTCTTCGACATGATGCCCGTCTTCTTTCAGACCGCCAGCGGCTTGAAAGTGAGACTGAAGCTGTTCACCGTGCCGGGTCAGGCCATGCACGACTCCACGCGAAGGCTCGTCTTACAGGGCGTCGATGCGGTTGCCTTCATCGCCGACAGTCAAATCAATCAGTCCAAAGCCAACAACGCCTATTGGAGCGACCTTCTCAAGAACCTTCAGCAGAACGGCATATCTCCCGGCGAGATACCCATAGTAATCCAGTTCAACAAACGAGATTTGCCGGAAACGAGAACGGACGAGGAAATCGAGGGCCTGCGCTTGAAGGGCAAGGAACCCATCTTCTCCGCCGTTGCCATTCGGGGGATAGGTGTGCTGGAGACTCTGCATGGATTGATGTTGCTTACCTTTGCTCGCCTGGAGAAGAAGCTCGACTTCGGAAGAAAGTTCGGCGTTACCGAGGAAGAGTTCATGAGAGGCATCTTCCGCAATCTCGACTTGGAAGACAGTGATATCGAGGCCGCTTTCGGCTAACTGGAGGACACGACCGTTGGATGGGGCAGCCATCATGTGGGATCGTCCACCCCCTCTCAAGGAGCTAGTCGACATCGGCTCCCTAGCCGAGGTTTGCCGATCCTTCGCGGAGCTATACGGGATCGGCGTTCGCGTTTATGACGTTGATGGCGCTCGTCTCGTCGATCTTCGTATGGGCAACATCGACTTTTGTGGCTACGTTTTCGGCAAGGCCAAAGGACAGCATCTTTGTACGGCCACGGTCCAAGAGATAAAGAGCAGCTCCTTTCGAAGCGCATCCGGGGACCCTCGTCATGAAGCAATAGTGCGTCACACGTGCTTCACCGGGCTTCGCTACCTGACTCTTCCCCTTCTTCATGAAATGGACCTTCTCGGGAAGATAATCATGGGGCCGTTCCTCCCCGATGATCTCGAGAGGCTGCCCGATGAACTCTGCTCGATAAGCCAGGATTTCGACAGCGAAGAAGCAACTCGTCTGCTTTCCGGCCTGCGCCGAGCACCCGAAGAGACCATCCGAAAGGTACTTGCGCAGCTTGGCTCCATAATCGAGGTAATGGTGCATTCGGGTTACAAGGTGCATCTCACCAGCACCATGCACATCGAGTCTGTGACGGCAACCCACCATGAGCTGCTCGATAAGAATCAACGACTCGAAGAGAGCCTGGATAAGCTCCGAGAGCTCGACAGGCTCAAGTCCAACTTCCTGGCTACCGTCAGCCACGAGCTACGCACGCCTCTGACCAGCATCATCGGCTACAGCGAAATGCTCCTAGAGGGCCTAGTGGGAGACATGAGCCAGGAGCAACGACAACACGTGGCCACAATCATGGCCAAGGGCGACGAGCTTCTGCAGCTCATTGTCTCGATACTCGACATCAGCAAGATTGAGAGCGGCACGGTGAGCTTGATGCCGGTGGAGCTAGACCTAATCGAGCTGACCGAAACAGCCGTATCGACCATAAAGCCCCACGCCCAGAAGAAGCACCTGTCCATTCGAACGCACCTTGCAAGAGAGCTTCCCGTCCTACATGCAGACAAGGACAAGGTGCGTCAGTGCATCGTGAATCTTCTCGCCAATGCGGTGAAGTTCACCCCGGATCAGGGAGAGATCGAGATCCTCATCGAGCCATACGTCGGCGCTCGGCGCCACGCGCCACCAGCTAGCGCGAGCGACTCGGGTTACTTCCTATTCGAGGCCTTGGACGAGGAATTCATCCGAATCACGGTACGCGACAACGGGATCGGAATAGACTCGAAACAAAAGGAAAGGATCTTCGATACCTTCTATCAGGTCGACAGCTCGTCCACACGAGCCTTTGGAGGAGCCGGACTGGGCCTATCGATCGTCAAGGCTTACGTCGAGGCACATGGGGGAGAGGTCTGGGTCGACAGCGCCCCGGGAAGAGGTAGCGCCTTTTCGCTGCTCTTTCCGGCGGGACGCGAGGCAAACTCGAAGGCGCAGTCCATAGCTGGGAGTAGCTGATGGTTCGGGTTCTCGTCGTCGATGACGACGCCACCATACGGGCCATGGAGACGCGGATTCTCTGTGAGGCCGGATATGACGTTGTGGTCGCAAAGGATGGTCGCTCGGCCTTGGATCTCGCAACGGAGACCTTGCCCGATCTCATTCTCCTCGACGTGATGATGCCCGGTCTTTCCGGCCTCGAGGTGGCCCGGCTGCTGCGGGCTAGTCCTGCAACGAAGAAGATACCGGTGCTCTTCGTCACATCGAGAACCCGAGCAAGCGCAATGAACGATGGGTTCAAGGCCGGTGGCTCGGCCTACCTCACCAAGCCCTTTACCAGAAAGAGGCTCCTTGAGCTGGTCGAGGAGCTAGTCTCAACTTGAGGGACGAGCCTTGGACGAGTTTGCTCTGATCAGCCGGTGGCTCGAGCATTTCGAAGGCCGAGGCGAAAGCGTGATAATCGGCCCGGGAGACGACGCCGCCGCCTTCGAGCCGGCCTCTGGACGAGTGGTGGTCGCCACGACCGATGCCCTGATCGATGGAGTGCATTTTCGTTGCGACAAGTGGCCTCCACGAGCGATTGGTTACAAGGCACTTGCCGTGAACTTGTCCGACCTTGCCGCAATGGGCGCAAGGCCGCGATACGCCCTGTTGGCCCTTGGCATACCGTCGAGCACTTCCGCTGGCTTTTTGATGAGAGTCGCGAGGGGAATGGCCGAGGCCTGCCGCGCTTTCGAGGTGACCCTCATCGGCGGGAACATGAGCAAGGCGAGCGAGCTCTC
>SKWY01000292.1 GCA_007128675.1 Deltaproteobacteria bacterium
GACAGTTCTGCGAACGAACCGAAAGCTCCAGCTCGTCCACCGATCTGTAGAGGTTCTCGTTGACCTTGGCCGGCTCGGCCTCGGCGCTGGGTTCCACCTCGACCGGCTCCTCGGTCTCATCGAAGTTGATGAAGATACTGAGCTGGTCCTTGACTATCTTGGCTGCATAGGCCGCCGCGTCTTGCGGGGAAACAGACCCATCGGTCCAGATCTCCAGGATCAGTCTATCGTAGTCCGTACGCTGGCCAACACGGGCGTTGGTAACGTTGTAGTTGACCTTTCGAATCGGAGAAAAGAGAGAGTCCACGTTGATGGTACCAATCGGTTGTTCCTCGACCTTGTTCATCTCCGCCGGCACGTATCCACGTCCTCGCCTACAGCTCATCTCCATCATCAACTTGCCGCCCTCGGAGAGCGTGCAAATATGATGGCCCGGGTTGAGTATCTCCACGGTGTTGTCGTGAATGATGTCACCCGCCTTGACCTCCTTGGGTCCAACGGCCTCGAGGCGCAAGGTGCGGGGCTCCTCGGTGTCGATCCCAAGGAGCACCTCCTTGAGGTTCAGGATGATATCAGTAACATCCTCGACCACCTCGGGTATCACGGTAAACTCGTGCTCCACACCCTCGATCTTCACCGACGTTATTGCCGTGCCCTGAAGAGAAGAGAGCAGCACTCGGCGAAGAGCGTTGCCTATTGTTAGTCCAAATCCCCTCTCGAGGGGCTCGGCCGTGAACTTGCCATAGTTACCAGTAAGCGAGTCGCCATCGACCGTAAGGCCACGAGGCTTGATGAGTTCACGCCAGTTTCTGGCTACGATTGCTTCTGCCATTTCGGTTACTTTCCCTAATCCAGTACGCGGTAAACAGACCGGGCTGAACGCCTACTTCGAGTAAAGCTCGACGATTAGATTCTCTTGGATTGGCATCGTGATGTCCTCACGAGCTGGAGGCGCCACCACTCTGCCGACGAAAGCCTCCTTGTCCATTTCGAGCCATCCGGGAATGCTGCGCCGCTCCACGGCTTCGAGGGCTGCATTGATGCGAGCAATTTCCTTGCTCTTATCACGGATGCCAATCTGCATGCCCGGACGAGTCTGGAGCGAAGGAATGTTCACCTTGCGACCATCGACACGGACATGCCCATGGCGAACCAACTGGCGCGCCTCGGAGCGTGTGTCCGCAAAGCCAAGGCGGAACACGACATTGTCCAGACGTGATTCCAACAACGCCAGCAAGGTCTCGCCCGTCTTCCCCTTCTTCCGAGATGCTTTCACATAATAGCTTCGGAACTGCTTCTCGAGCAGGCCATACATGCGCTTGACCTTTTGCTTCTCTCGAAGCTGCAGTCCATACTCGGAGAACTTGGCTCGACCCTGGCCGTGTTGGCCGGGAGGATAGGGCCGCCGTTCGATGGCGCATTTGTCGCTGTAACAGCGATCACCCTTGAGATACATCTTGAGATTTTCTCGCCGACAACGGCGGCATACCGACTCTACGTAACGTGCCATTTCCTACTCGTCCCAGCTGCAATCAGACGCGGCGCCTCTTGGGGGGGCGGCATCCATTGTGCGGAATGGGTGTAACATCCTTGATGAGAGAAACCTTGAGACCGGCGGCGCCTATGGCTCGTAACGCTGATTCCCGCCCAGCACCAGGTCCCTTCACATAAACGGCGACCTGACGCAAACCATGCTCCATCGCCTTGGAGGCGGCGTCTCCAGCGGCCACCTGGGCTGCGAAAGGAGTAGACTTGCGCGATCCCCTAAAACCCTTACTACCCGCCGACGACCAAGAGATCACGTTGCCCGAGGGATCCGAGATCGTGATGATCGTGTTGTTGAACGTCGCCTGAACATGCACGACACCCGCGGGAATGTTCTTCTTGACCTTCTTCTTTCCCTTCTTCTCTGCCATGGAATCCTCTTCGAAGCTACCGGTCTAGTTCTACCTTCGCCGAGCAGCGGAGCGCCTCGGACCCTTGCGCGTACGGGCGTTCGTATGAGTGCGCTGACCACGCACTGGAAGACCTTTACGGTGGCGAAGACCCCGGTAGCATCCGAGATCCATCAGCCTCTTGATGTTCATGTTGACTTCGCGGCGAAGATCTCCCTCCACCTTGAAGTCGCTCTCGATGACATCGCGGATCCGTCGGACCTCGTCATCGGTGAGATCCTTGGTGCGCGTGGTGGAGTCCACCTTCGCCATCTCGATAATCTTTTTCGCCGTGAAAGGTCCAATCCCATAGATGGACCTCAAGGAGATCTCAACCCGCTTGTCGCGCGGCAGATCGATACCAGCAATTCGAGCCACGTTCGTCCTCCAGAAAAGAGCTTCTCGAGCGCCTGAATCAACCTTGGCGCTGCTTGTGCCGGGGATTGGTGGCACAGATTACCCGCACCACCCCACGACGGCGAATTATCTTACAATTCTTGCATATCTTTCTTACTGATGCACGCACCTTCATGGCTTACGAGCCTCCCGCACCTCACCCCTATTGTGAAGCGGCGGCATATAGCAGATGAAGACAGGCGGCGCAACCCCCTCAGGACTTAACCGCCTTCGACAACCGCTCGAATACATCGTTGACGTCTCCAACCCCGTCTACTCTAACGAGTTTTCCACGAGCTTCGTAGAACTCCTTTACTGGCGCCGTTTGGTCCTCGAACGTTCTCAAACGCTCCCTTACGGCATCAGGCAGATCATCGTCCCTATGAACTAGCGAAGAGCTGCACTTATCGCAGATCCCTTCTTGCGTCGGCGCTGCAAACTCGACATGAAACGCCGCCTTGCACGAGGGACAGGACCTTCTTCCAGAAAGCCTGCCGACCAGAATGTCCTCCGGGACCTCGAGGGAAGGCACCTTGTCGATGGGCGTGCCGTTCTTTTCCAGCATCGCCTCGAGGGCTTCCGCTTGCGGAACGGTTCGGGGAAAGCCGTCCAAGATGTAGCCCTTCTCAGCATCCGGCTTCTTGATCCGCTCCTCGACAATCCCGACGACTACATCATCGGGTACTAGCTTGCCCGCATCCATGTAGCGAGCCGCCTCCATCCCCATCGGTGTCTTCGCGGCTTTCGATTCTCGAAGAATGTCGCCGGTCGAAATCTGAGGAATCTGAAAGGACTCGACAAGCCTGGCGGCCTGGGTTCCCTTACCCGCGCCAGGGGGTCCAAAAAGAATCAACCGCATGAAGACGTCTCCAATCTTTGAATCAGGCCGCTCGCGAGGAACGACCCCGGATTCTTGGCCCACGAGGACCTGTGAAGCCCTCATAGTGCCGTGCGATGAGGTGCGACTCGATCTGCTGGACGGTGTCCAGGCCTACGCTCACCACGATGAGGAGGCTGGTTCCTCCGAAGTAGAACGGCACACCGAACTGTGTCATCAAGACCGTTGGCAGCACGCAAACCGCCGAGAGGTATATCGCCCCTCCGAATGTGATTCGCGAGAGAACCCGGTCAATGTACTCGGCCGTCTTCTTCCCGGGACGAATGCCGGGTATGTAGCCACCGTACTTCTTGAGATTGTCCGCCACATCGACAGGGTTGAAGGTCACCGCCGTGTAGAAGAAGCAGAAGAAGATCAGCAATACGACGTAAACGCCGTTCCCTAGCCAGCCATCTAGACGCAAAAGCTCATTGAGCTGCCCAAAGACCGGAGATAATCCCTCCAGAGTCGCCGGGAACATCAGAATCGAGGAAGCAAAGATGGCGGGGATGACGCCCGAGGTATTGACCTTCAACGGCAGATGGCTGGCCTGGCCACCAGCATGCTGGCGTCCAACCACACGCTTGGCATATTGAATCGGAATGCGTCGTTGACCGCGCTCGACAAAGCAGATGAAGGCAACGACAGCCAACATGAAGGCCACCAAGAAGACGAGGAAGAATGGATCGAGCTGCTCGGTCTCCGTGACCATCTGGCTGGTCTGGGCAATGGCCGATGGGACCATCGCAACGATTCCCGAGAAGATGATCAGCGAGATCCCGTTGCCAACCCCGCGCTCTGTGATCTGCTCACCCAACCACATGAGAAAGGTGGTTCCAGCGGTGAGGGTGATGACCGTGGTCAACACGAAGCCAACGCCGGGCTCGGGCACCACCAGCTCGCCGGCTGGGCCCTGAATGTCTTGGAGATAGAAGCTGATGCCGACGCCCTGAATGACCGCGAGCAGGATCGTGCCGTAGCGCGTGTACTGGGTCATCTTCTTGCGGCCGGCCTCGCCCTCCTTCTTGAGCTTCTCGAGGGTTGGGATGACGACCGTCAAGAGCTGCAGAATGATGCTCGAGCTGATGTACGGCATGATTCCCAGGGCGAAGATCGAAAGCTGCTCCAGAGCTCCGCCGGAAAACATGTTGAACATCCCGAGCAGGCCACCCTGCTGGCCTACCCACTCCTGCATCACCACCCTATCGACGCCAGGAGTCGAGATGAAGATACCAATACGGTAGACGGCGAGCATCGCAACCGTGAAAAGGATGCGATTTCGCAGTTCCGGAATCTTGAAGACGTTTGCTATCGCGCTGAACATGGGCCCCGATCACGCCTCAACGGGCGCTTGGATCGGTGTATTCGAGAAATGCACGCGGCCTGCTACACGAGCTCGACGGTTCCGCCGGCCTCTTCGATCTTGTTGCGTGCTCCCTCGGTCACCTTGTGAACCTTGACGGTAAGTTTCTTTGCCAACTCTCCGTTGCCCAGAACCTTTATCCCGTCCCGGACCTTCCGGACGAGCCCTTTCTCTCGCAAAGTAATCTCATCCACGGAGTCTCCTTGCTCGAAGCAGCTCTCCAGGTCCGAGATCTTCACGGTGGCGTAGACCTTACCCTCATGCCGGAAACCCCGCTTCGCCAGTCGGCGCTGGATAGGCATCTGCCCGCCCTCGAAGCCGGCGATGTTCATGTTTCCGGTACGAGACTTCTGACCCTTGTGACCACGCCCGGCGGTCTTTCCGAGACCCGAGCCTGGCCCGCGTCCTACCCGCTTTCGCCGCTTGTTCGCTCCCTTGGGAGCCTTGATGTTGGAGAGTTTCATTCAGCCACCTCTTCCACCTTCACCAGGTGCTTGACCTTGTCGATCATGCCCCGAATCGCCGGGGTATCCTCGAGAAGCCTCGACTTGCCGATACGGCCGAGCCCCAACCCCACGAGAGTCCCCTTCTGTCTATCCGTCTTTCCCGAGTGGGAACGGATCTGTGTAACCTTTAGAGCCATGTCATCCCTCCTCGACCTTGGTTAGGAGTCCGCCTTGGGCTCGGGCTCACTCGATTCCTCTGCAGCTTTTGTTGTGGGCTCGGCCTTTTTGGAACCTTCGTCCTCGGTCTCGCTCTGGACCTCGTCGGCGGAAGCTTCCGTGTAGGTCCCCATTCTCTCCTTCTGCTCTCCAGCACCAGCCGTGGGGCTTTCCTCATCATCCTGTCCGGCGGCGGCAACATGCCCCGCTCCGACTATCCTCTCCACCGGAAGACCACGCGTGCGGGCGACCTGTTCGGCCGAACGAAGCTGGTAGAGAGCCTCCATCGTAGCCTTCACCACGTTGTGCGGGTTTCGAGAGCCCAGGCTCTTCGTCAAGACATCTCGTATCCCGACAGCCTCCACGACCGCTCGAACACTGCCACCAGCAATCACCCCGGTACCAGCGGATGCCGGCTTGAGGAGCACTTGACCAGCCCCAAATACCCCAAGGGATTCGTGGGGAATGGTTCCTCCGGAAAGCGGGATCGAAACAAGGCTCTTCTTCGCCTGATCGGCGCCCTTCCGAATGGCCTCGGGCACCTCGTTGGCCTTGCCGATTCCGATTCCCACGTGTCCCGCCCCGTCGCCAACGACCACGAGAGCCGAGAATGAAAAGCGGCGGCCACCCTTGACCACCTTGGCCACACGATTGATATGCACCACACGATCGACGAGCTCGAGCTCGGACGCGTTGATTTGATCGGTCATCATTGCACTAGAACTCCAGTCCAGCCTCGCGAGCCGCCTCGGCGACCGCCCGCACTCGTCCGTGATACAGGTAACCATTCCGGTCGAAGACTACGCGCTTCATACCCTTCGCCTGACAGCGTTCCGCCAAGAGGCGCCCCACTACCTTGGCGCGCTCCTTCTTGTCCTTTCCTTCGACTGATTCCTCCAGGCTCGAGACGGTGACCAACGTATGACCGGCCTCGTCATCAATGACCTGGGCATATACCTGCTTGAGGCTCCGAAAGACCGACAGCCGGGGCCGTTCAGCCGTACCAGAGACCTTCTTTCGAATGCTTCGCTTGCGCTTGAATCGCGCGTCGAGCTTGCTCTTGGCCATCTCTATTTCCTCATCTTCGCCGGCAAACGGGACGTTCCATCACGCACCAGTCTTGCCAACCTTACGGCGGATAATCTCTTCTTCGTACTTGATTCCCTTGCCCTTGTAGGGCTCCGGCGGCCGCAGCATGCGTATGTTGGCCGCTGCCATGCCTAGGGACTGCTTGTCCGAGCCCTCGAGAATGATCTTCGTTGGAGCGGGTGTCTTCGCGCTTACTCCATCGGGCAGGTCGAAAACTATGGGATGGCTGTAGCCGAGTGTGAAGTGCACCTCCTTGCCCTTCGCCTCGGCCCTGTATCCCACGCCATTGATTTCGAGAACCTTCACGTAGCCCTCGCTGACACCGATTACGGCGTTGCTCAAGAGAGCGCGAGTCAATCCCTGCAACGCTCGGTTCTTTCGGTTATCCGGCTCCGGTGAGACCAAGATGACGCTACCATCAATCTTGACCACGGCACCTTTCGGAACCTCGACCTCTAGCTTGCCCTTTGGTCCCTCCACGACGACCTTACCGCCATCGATAGCGGCCTTGGTCTTGTCGGGAAGCTGAATGGGCTTCTTGCCGATACGCGACATTTCCAACTCCTGTGTGACCAAGGAAGCAACGCCCTTGGCCGAAACCCTTTTAGTAGACGGTGCAGAGAACCTCGCCGCCCACTCCCTTTTCCTCGGCTGTTCGGCCGGCCATCACACCAGTGGATGTCGACAAAATCGCCACCCCAAGGCCGTTCAAGACCTTTGGAATCTCATCCTTGCCGACGTAGAGCCTAAGGCCAGGCCTGCTCGCTCTCTCAATCTTCGTGATGGCCGGAGTGCCTTCCTTATCGTACTTGAGGATAATGCTGATGCTTCCCTGCGGGCCTTCCTCATGATGAACATAGTCCTGGATGTAGCCTTCGTCCTTCAGGATTCGAGCAATCTCCAGCTTCGCCTTCGAAGCAGGCACCAGTGTCTTCTCGTGTCGCGCCAAGAGCGCGTTACGAATCCGTGTAAGTAGATCTGCAATAGGATCGTTCATTTTCTCTCACTCGACGATGGTTTCGCGCAAAGGCGCGACCTTCCGCCCATAAGGCTGACTACCAGCTCGACTTGATGACTCCCGGGATTTCGCCCGCGAGGGCCCGCTCTCGGAAGCAAATTCGGCAAAGCTCGAACTTCCGAAGAAAGCCGCGTGGGCGACCACATACCATACATCGGTTGTACCCACGAACCTTGAACTTCGGTTTCCGCCTCGCCTGAGCAATTTTGGACGTCTTCGCCATCTCTAAACTCCAACCGACCTCTGGTCGCAATCAGTTGCGGAACGGCATGCCAAGGGCACGAAGAAGGGCTCGTGCCTCGTCATCGTTCCCCGCCGTGGTGACCACGGTGATGTTCATGCCCTTTATCTTCTGAATCTTGTCGTAGTCGACTTCGGGAAAGATGATCTGCTCCCTTATTCCGAGCGTATAGTTTCCCGCGCCATCGAAAGCCTTACTGGACACACCCTTGAAGTCACGAACTCGCGGAAGAGCTATGGAGATGACCCTGTCCAGAAACTCCCACATACGATCGCTACGAAGCGTCACCATTGCTCCGATAGGCTGTCCCTCACGAAGCTTGAAGTTAGCAATTGATTTGCGGGCCCGAGTGATTACCGGACGCTGGCCGGTCACCGCCGCTATCTCTTCCCGCGCGCTATCGAGCAGCTTCGTGTTCTGGAGAGCCTCACCCATCCCCATGTTGACTACGATCTTCTCGAGCCGCGGCACCTGCATCGTGCTCTGGAATCCAAACTCCTTCACGAGCGCCGAGACAACCTCATTCTTGTACCGCTGCTTCAAACGCGGTGTGTATGTACTCTTCTCTGCCATGTCAGCTCCGACCCGGTACCTTCGGTTCACGAAACGCGACCGATGTCCCGGTGCCTAGGGTCAATCAATCTATCGCTTGATCACATTTCTTGCAGACGCGAACCTTCCGTCCGTCCTGCAGCGTACGCGCTCCCACGCGCGTTCCGGCCTCACACGACGGACAAACCAGCATGAGATTCGATACGTGAATGGTCCCGTTCTTCTCTATGAGACCACCTTGCGGCATGGTTTGACTGCGGCCCTTCTTCAGATGCCGCGTCATCACCATCATCCCCTCCACGCGCACTCGGTCTCTACTGGCAATCACCTCGATGACCTTGCCAGTCTTCCCATTCTCCTTGCCCGCGGTCGCCTTGACCGTATCTCCACGTTTGATTCGAGCGAGTGCCATCACAGCACCTCCGGAGCGAGTGAAACAATCCTCATGAACTTGCGTGCCCTAAGCTCTCTTGCCACAGGACCGAATATCCGTGTTCCAATCGGTTCCCGATCCTTGTTGATGAGCACGGCGGAGTTGTCGTCGAACTTGATGTAGGATCCGTCCTCTCGGGTAAGCTCCTTGGCGGTTCGCACGATTACCGCTTGCGCAATGTCCCCCTTCTTGACCTTTGAGTTGGGGGCGGCCTCTCTAACGGAGACCACTATGACATCTCCTATCGAGGCATACTTACGCTTGGAGCCCCCAAGAACCTTGACGCAATAAAGCTTCTTGGCTCCTGAGTTGTCGGCTACATCGAGTACTGATTCATTCTGGATCATGGGAGCGTCTCCAATAGCGGCCGCGTCAAATGACCGGCGCCTTCTCCAGGGTCTCGACGACCCGCCATCGCTTCGTCTTGGATAGCGGACGAGACTCGCCGATCCTGACCTTATCGCCCCTACGGCACTCGCCCTTCTCGTCATGAGCGTGGAACTTCTTCCGCCTACTCATATAGGTGCCGTACTTCGGGTGCTTCACTCGACGGGTGACCATTACGGTAACCGTCTTGTCCATCTTGTCGCTGGTGACCACGCCCACGCGGGTCTTGCGATGTCCACGCTCTCGCATCACTGACTCCTCGCCTTCTCTCCGCGTATCGTGAGAACCTGCGCCAGCTCTCTTTTTACGCGCTTGAGATCCGAGCTCTTCTCCAAAACACCGGTGTTATGCCTCACCTTCAAATCGAAGAGTTCGGCACGCAAATCACCTTCTCGCTTTGTCAGCTCGCCAATAGACAGCGTCCGTAGATCCTTGGTCTTCATCAGAACACCTCGTCAGCTCGCTTGACCACACGAGTCTTCACGCCAAGCTTTTGCTGAGCCAGCTTCAGCGCCTCGATGGCAAGC
>SKWY01000449.1 GCA_007128675.1 Deltaproteobacteria bacterium
GCGCTTGGCTGGGCCTGTTTTCGGCGGTGCGATCGGCCGGGATGAGATCAAAGTAAAGCAAAAGGAAAGTCAAAAGCAAAATTGCGGTCAGGCCAAGCAACGGCGCTCCGATGCGTTCCTGCAGAGGAGGAGGCGGCTTCTCCTCCGTCACCACGGGGCCCTCGCCGCGAGCCTGCAGCTCCTCGTCCTTCTCGCTATGATAAAGCTGGAGCACGGCACTGCCCTTCACGACGAGCTCTCCTCGCTGATTCTCGGCCCAGAGGTCCAGGGATACAGTGTAGTCGCCGTCTTGATGATCGAGCCCAACGACACGACCACAGCAGGTGATGACGTCCCCGGGCCAAACAATCTTGACGAACCGAGCTCCGAGATTGCGGACCTTTCCATGCACCCCGGCCCAGCCGGTCATTAGCTGCCCAAGAAACCCCATTATCAGAAGGCCAGGGGCGCAAACTCCAGGCATCCCGACCTCGCGGGCATGCACGTCGTCGACGTGCATGGGGTTGAAGTCTCCGGAAGCTCCGGCGTACTTCACCAGCTGCACTCGAGTGACCGGCTCCTTTACCAACGGCGGTAGGGTCTCCCCGACCTGCACCTCTACCCAATATAGCTTCCTAGGTTTCATTCCCAACCCCATTCATGAGCTCCCGCGTACAATAAGAACACGCCTAGCACGGTAGACCAGCTTCCCGGCCGCATCCGTGCCTTCCTCGAGGATCGAAAAGAAGCCCATTGCGTTGGAAGCTGCGTCGCCATCCCCTATCTCATCCACGCGCCGTATCACCGAGATGCGATCGCCCGCTACAATCGGGCGCTCGTACTCGAAGGTCTGCTCTCCGAGCAGCACTCCTCTCTTCGTCAGATCCAGGCCCCCAAGCTTTGAGCTATCGAAATGGAAGGTCACGGGAAAGGTAGGTGGCGCAACCAGTCCGGAAAAGCCGGCGGCAGCAGCATATGCCGAATCGTGATGAATCTGATTCGAGTCCCCAATAGCTTCGGCGAATCTTCTTATCGCTCCCGCCTCAACGTCATATGAGGTGGGTCCGAAAGCCACTCCGATATGTGTTCGGTCAAGCATCTTCTCGAGCACCTCCACCAGTAGTCGCCCCTGAGATCGAAGAGCCTGCCTTTCGGGGCAATCCCCACCCCAAAAACCGGCTTCCCGTTCTCTCCAAGCAACCAAAGTAGTTCGATTCGGTCCCGTCCTTGGCGCTTGCATGCTAGCCGTACCAGGCTCTGGTGGCAAAGGTGTTCTTGATCCCGCCTCGAAAAGAAGAAGCTCATCGTCAAGCGCAGCACCTTGAAACCCCTTGGAGAACCGGGCTCAACCGCTTGTATTTTCGGGGACTTACAGTCAAGCCCCCACTGCACCGTTGACCCTCTCCTCTACCCGTGGGACGCTCGGCGAGTGAACAGAAGACGCGATCAGATTCAAGCCTTTCTGGCCTCCGAGCTTGGCGACACTCAGGCTCAACTGGATCTCCTAAGGGAGGCCTTTGGCAGAATGTCGGATACCTTGTCCCAGTTGCTGGTCCATATGTGCGAGACAGGTCATCTCGAACCGAACGCGACCCTGGTGGAAAACTGGAATAGAGCCGCCGAGCACTACAAGAGGTTAGGCCTCAAGGCCCGTCCTCTTCCGGGAGAGGCGAGCGCACCAACCACCACGTGTCCTTCCTGCGAGTCCGTACTCAAGGAGGTAGGGCCAGGAGACAGATGCGACTGGTGCGGCTTCGTCTTCCCGGCCACTTGCCCCTCCTGCGGCAAAACCTTGGAGACCTCGTCCGGGACCAAAGGCGATATCTGTCTTTGGTGCCATCATCAGCTCTAACCTCCAGTACCCTCGGCCAATAGGATGAACAAATCGAAGAATAGGGCAACCATCGATCCGAGCCGATGCCCGGCTTGCGGCGCGACCCTCGATGAAGATGCCGCCATCTGTCCGAGCTGCGACCACATCGTCGATGCGAGCTTCCTCGAAGACTCCGAGACGAGCCCGGGGGAGGAGGACACGGATCCTCGCCTCCAGATGCCAGCGGGTCTCGAAGAGGACGAAGGGACCGACCCGGGAAGCAAGGCTGTCCTTGGCGCCGATGACTTGTCCGACGAGCGTTACACCGAAGAGCCGAGCCAGAACTCTCGCAACCCCTCGAGCCGGTCAGACTACGGACAGTCTAGAGAAGTCGTCACCGATACTTCCCCGCTTGGAATCGAGGCGCAGGCGAGGGGCTCGACATCGAAAGAGCACCAGCGTGGAGGTCCGGTCGGCGGCATGGACCCGAACTCCTCCTCGCAGCTCATGGACGACTACGACTCTCTGTTCACTGATCTGTGGCAACGTTTCCTCAAGGTTTCCCTGGCCGACAAGCTCCTCTTGTGCGGGCTGGTGCTGGCCCTCATGGCGGTCCTTCTCCCATGGAGAGCCTACGTCCACACGGACGGCACCTACGAGGTCCGCTCGGGCATCTCGGTTGGTGGCTGGGTCACTATTCTCTTGGCCGGTGGAATGGGAGCGATGTTCTGGCTGCGGTTCTTCCAAGAAGGAGGGGATAGGCTCGAATGGCTCCTTGCGCAACTTGGTATCTCTGGAGCGGGAGTTGCCTGGTCAATCATAGCCTTTCTCATTGGCCTGCGAGTTGGGGCCACCGCCCCTGACTTCGGGGGGCCGTCAGCCGGTCCCGTCTATGGTGTAGTAGTCTCGATGTTGGCTTGGAGCATTGCCGGCGCCGGCGCCACACTGTTGTTGATGGACGCCCTCGCCACGAAGAGCAGAAGAGGCTCGAGGAGACCGACTCGAGGCTAGGCGATCTCTTTGGTTGCCATCTCTTCCCATGTGGCCGATTATCGGACCCATGGAAGGTCTTTGGGGCTCTCTTGGCACAATGCCGATCAGGGATTTGCTCGAGTACTGCGCCAAGAGGCAAATGCACGCAACCCTGGTCTGCGAATCCGGAGCATTGGAGAAGAACCTGGTTCTTCGCAAAGGTTCCCTCGTGCGGGCTTCCTCCAGCGATCCCCGAGAGTTTCTCGGACAGTTCCTTTTGAACTACGGACACATCAACGAGGAGCAACTCGAGCAAGCCTTCAGAACGCAGCAGGAGACCAAGGTCTTTTTGGGGCGCATTCTAGTCATGATTGGATTGGTGGAGGAATCCGTCATCCAGAACGTTCTCGCCTTGAAGCTTAGAGAGACGGTCTTGGACCTCCTCTGCTGGGACCATGGCCAGTTTCATCTATCCCCGGACCCTGAAGAGGAGGACGATCCATCCATTGACGTCGAGATCCCTCTCGATGACATTCTCGAGGAAGCGGAGTTTCGCCAAGTAGCCTGGAACTCCATTCGTCAGATCTTCCCCCATGAAGGCATTCGTTTGAAGGTTTCTCCCGTCGTGATGCCGAACAAGCTCGAGGACCCCCTGGACATACGCATCCTGGAGCTTGCGATGGAGGATCAAAGCATAGCCGAGATAGCGCTTACGCTGCACGCCACCCCTTTTGCTCTTCATCAAAGACTCCTTGCCCTCCATCGCGCCGGAGTACTGAACCCCGTCGTCACCGAAGAAGCAAAGAAACCAGAAGCTACCGACGTGCCCTTGCCCGGAGCCAGCGAAGCCACAGGCCAACCTTCCGAAGAAGAGGCCGCGGTCCCGACCACTTTGGGGAAAGAGGCCACTGTGGAGGAAATAGTCGCTCAAGCCAGGGATTTTCTTGCCAAGGGAAGGTATGCAGAGGCCCGCTCCGTCGCCATGAGGGCCGTCGAGGTCGGCCCACAAGACGACTCCGCCCACTCCATGCTCAAGGAAGCCGAGATGGGCATGCTGGCGGAGTTGCGAGAGAAGCTGCTAGAGACGCCTCGGATCCCCCGAGTAACCCTCAGCCAAGAGGAGCTCAAAAAAAGGGAGTTCACTCCGGCCGAGCGCTACCTCTTGAAGCGCTTCGACGGCACTAAGCCCCTTTCGACCGTCTTGAAGATCAGCCCGATCAAGGAGGTAGAGGCGCTTTGGATGGTCAACAGCCTGATCTCGGCCGGCATCGTGAACCTCGAGCCTCCCCCATAAGACCTGGCCGCGCGCCCGTCGCTTCCGACCTTCATCGCGGGAGCATTATTTATCGTCGATGCTAATGCTCGCGCTGCGCGAAAGATCATGGCCGCGCATACCGACTGGCCCAAAGCCCATGGCCCCGGCATATCCAGCCATCGCACGCTGTTTCGGCGAGCAAACTCGGGTCGGTATTCCTTATGCAGTTGGAGATCTTTTCCCGCCACCAGATGTCTAGCGAACCCTTTTTTACTTGCGCCCAAAACACCGGGGTTCTAACTCGGGGACAACTTCTGCTTGAAGTAGCTGGCGGGGGCGGCTACTTTCCCGCCGGAGCCAAGACTGGGGTCTTGGATTTGAGATGCATCTTCGAGGTTTTTTCATCTACGGAGACATAGCTTGGAAACCGCGCAACTAGAGTTCTCGGTCGTTCTGATCTACCTCTTGGTCAGCATGATCGTGGTCTTCGCTGCGCTTCTTCTGGGGCGTTTCGTGCGACCGAAGGTACACGATCCCGAGAAGGACACGGTCTATGAGTGCGGCGAACGCCCCATAGGCGGCGCATGGTTCACCTTCAACCCCCGTTTCTATTTGCTCGCCCTCGTCTTCATCGTCTTCGACGTGGCGATCGCCTTGGTCTTTCCAGTGGCCACGGTAGTCAGAGACTGGATGGTGGCAGGAGACGGAGCGATAGCGGTGCTCGCCTTGCTCTCTTTCATCGTGCTTCTCGTCTTTGGTCTCGCCTTTGTCTGGGGCCACGGAAATCTGGACTGGGTGCGCGACATAGAGGATCCCAAGGCAGCCGAGGAGCAATCATGACCGAGAGGACCTTCCCCGTCGTCAAGGACGCAGCGGTGGCCAAGGATGATGGTTCCGCAGTCCTGGGCGCCACTTTGACGAGCTGCTCTCAGCCAGGCGAACCTTCCCCCCTCGTGCTCACGACGAAGCTCGACAACCTCATCAACTGGTTTCGAGGCAACTCCATCTGGTACCTGCTGTTCGCCACGGCCTGCTGCGGCATAGAGCTGATGCAGACCGGTGGTCCGCGCACCGATCTCGATCGCTTCGGTGCCGTGTTCCGGGCCAGCCCCCGCCAGAGCGACCTGCTCATCGTTGCCGGCACGATAACCTACAAAATGGCCGACCGCGTCCGCCTCCTCTACTCGCAGCTGGCGGAGCCGAAGTACGTTCTAGCAATGGGAAGCTGCGCCAACTGCGGCGGGCTCTTCCAGGGTTCCTACTCCGTCGTCCCGGGTGTGGACTCAATCGTCCCGGTCGACATCTACCTTCCGGGTTGTCCTCCTCGCCCCGAGGCCTTGAACGAAGCAATCCTTCGGCTTCAGGACAAGATGCGCGGCGAGCGCTGGTTCCACCGGATCAAGGGATAGCGAGGCAGGATGGAATTTCGAGACATTCAAGAGCGTGTTCACACGGGGCTCGGTGGATCCTTCGAGGTGCAGGACGAGATCCACGACCCAGCGATCATTGTGCCCAAGGAGCAGCTTAGGGCCGTATGCGGTTTTCTGCGCGATGACGAGTCGCTGCGGATGGGAACGCTTCGGATCATAACGGGCATAGATCGTCCCGCGAAGAAGGACTCCACCGAGTCCGGCTCGATAGAGGTCGTCTATCATCTTTGCTCCTACGTTCATGGGCACACCGTCGTGATCAAGACGCTCCTTGATCGGGAGGCCCCCAAGGTCGACTCGGTGCAGGACATCTGGCCCACAGCCAACTGGCATGAGCGAGAAACCTACGATCTCTTGGGCGTCGAGTTCGAGGGGCATCCCGACCTTCGCCGCATCATGCTGCCGAAGGACTGGGTTGGTCACCCACTTCGGAAAGACTACGAGCCTCCAAAGGAGTATCACGGCATCCCGACGACGCGAGAGGCTGTTCTTCAGGCCCCCAGGGTCGAGAAGGTCTCTCCGGCCCAGCACGAACCGAAGAGCGACGAGCCTCCCGAACGCTTCATCCAGTTGAACATGGGCCCGCACCACCCCGCCACGCACGGAGTGCTGAACTTCCTGCTAGAGACGGACGGAGAGATTCTTCGCCGGGTCAAGCCGGACGTCGGCTATCTCCACCGTGGCATGGAGAAGCTCGCCGAGCGAATCTCCTACCCGGGGACAATGCCGTTCACCGATCGCATCGACTACCTTGGAGCGATGTTCACCAACCATGGCTGGGCCATGGCTTGCGAAAAGCTCTTTGGCGTGGAGGTGCCCAGGCGCGCCGATTTCTGCCGGGTGATAGCAAGCGAGCTGAACCGCCTCGCAAGCCACCTCATCGCCACCGGCTGTCTTCCCATGGAGGTCGGAGCATTCACGCCCTTCATCCACTGGCTGCGAGAGCGGGAGATCATCAACGACATCATGGAGATGATCTGCGGCGCGCGCCTAACGTACAACTACATGCGGATTGGTGGGGTCTCCAGGGATATCGATCAAGCTACGATCGACAAGATCCTGGGTTGGCTCGACAACTTCGAGCCAACCATCGACGAGTTCAACAGACTCATCTCGGGAAACGAGATCTTCGTCAAGCGACTTGCCAACATGGCGGTCATCCCGGCGGAGGTCGCCGTCGGCTACTCCTTGCTCGGACCGAACCTTCGGGCCTCGGGAGTCGACTGGGACGTTCGCAAGAACGAGCCCTACTCGGTCTATGGAGAGCTGGAGTTCGACGTCGTCACCGGGCAGGGATGGCGCGGCTCGATCGGCGATTCATACGACCGATACTTCTGTCGAATCCTAGAGATGAAGGAAAGCGTGAAGATCATCAGGCAGGCGTGTGACCTGATGCCCGAAGGCCCTATCATCGCTCCCAAGGTTCCGAAGAAACCCGCAGCGAACGAAGTCTACGCGAGAACCGAGGGCCCACGAGGAGAGGCCGGGTTCTACGTCGTTTCCGATGGCAGCGACAAGCCTTATAGAGCCCGCTACCGTATGGGTAGCTTCACCGCGATGTCCGTCATAGAGGCGGTGACACCCGGGTTGATGTTGGCCGATTTGGTGGCCCTCATCGGCTCTCTCGACACGATCGCCCCGGAGGTTGACCGGTGAACATCTTTCAGAGCATCGGTGACCAGCTGATTGGCTGGCTTTTCGAGGTCGACCCAGCGACATGGCCGTACACATACCTTGTGTACGCTCTGCTAATCGCTCTCGGAGGAGGGCTGACCTTCGGCTTCGTTGCAATCTTCGCAGGACCGGTTACTTGGGTCGAGCGTCGCGTGGCCGGCCGGATGATGTCTCGCATCGGCCCGAACAGGGTCGGCCCCCAAGGTGTGCTCCAGTGGCTCTGCGACGGCCTCAAGTGCTGGATGAAAGAGGATCTGGTCCCGGCTTGCGCGGACCGGCCGCTCTTCCGCTTCGCTCCATACCTGGTCTTTGGGGGTATGTTCGGCACCTTCGCGGTTCTACCGTTCGGGGCCAACATAGTGGCGACGGAGCTCAACGTGGGCATCCTCTATCTCTTGGCCGTCACCGGCTTCGTCGTGATTGGGATGCTGATGGCGGGCTGGGGGTCCAACTCGAAGTGGGCGATGTTCGGTGGCATCCGCAGCGCGGCCCAGCTAGTCTCCTATGAAATCCCCGTTGCCTTCGCCTTGATGACGGTCGTCCTGGTGGCAGGCTCGATGAGCCTACAGGAACTCGTCCTCGGACAAGGGGGAATGCCCTGGGAGTGGTTCGTCTTTCGCAACCCCTTCCTGTTCGCGGCCTTCTTCCTCTTCTTCACCGCGGCAATCGCGGAGGGCAATCGCACTCCCTTCGATCTTCCCGAGGCCGAGAGTGAGCTCGTCGCCGGCTACAACGTGGAGTACTCCGGGATGCGTTATCTGTTCTTCATGTTCGCCGAGTGGGCGAACCTCTGGGTGATGAGCGCCATCGCCACCGTGGCCTTCCTTGGGGGATGGCAGATTCCTGGAGTATCTCCAGAGGTGATCGCCGCCTCGGAGGGATGGACTTTCGTCGGTTGGCAAGCTCTGTCCGTTGCCATCTTCGTGGCGAAGGCATCGGTGCTCGTCTTCTTCGTCATCCAGCTGCGATGGACCCTGCCTCGCCTTCGAATCGATCAGCTGATGGTGACCTGCTGGAAGTATCTAGTTCCGCTTTCACTGGCGTGCATCCTCGGCGTGCTCGTCCTGATGCTCTTGATCCCAGAGGGCAGCCTCGTCGACATGTTGTTGCGCGTTGTCATGCTCGCCGTCGGCCTCGCCATCGCCATCACCTACCTGCGTAAGGTTCGCGCTACTTACCTGGCCACAAGAGAAACCTATCGAAACATGGAGGGCAAGGATCAATGGTATCCAGCGTACCGCCTGCCCTGAAGAAGCCACGCCTGGAGGCCGAACCGACCAGAGAGGTCACCTCGTCCCCCATGGAGGTCCCGACCGTCGCCGGGACCAGCGGCGTCGTGCCCGGCCAGACCGGGTTTCGGCAGTACTTCTTGAATATCTACAGAGCGGTTACCTCCATCTTCGAGGGCCTGACCGTCACGAAGAGTTGGCTATTCAGGCGCCCATTCACGGTTCAGTATCCCGACAAGATAGAGAAGCCCGTCCAGGAGATGCTCCCCCCAACATACCGGGGAATATTGGAGGTCGACCTCGGGCTCTGTACCGGTTGCATGCTATGCACCCGAAACTGTCCGATCGGCACGATCGACATCAAGGTGGGCAAGAACACGGAGACCGGTGTACGAGAAATCTCGAAGTTCGACGTAGACATGGGTCAGTGCATGTTCTGTGGCCTATGCGTTGAGTCCTGCAAGTTCAAGGCTCTCGTGCACACCACCGAGTTCGAGGCAACCGTTCAGACTCCAGAAGAGCTAATCCTCCATTTCGTTACTACTCCACAGCCGGTAGCCAAGCATAAGCGTGGAGAGGAGCCGGAACGTCATCGCCCAGGCACCATTCTTCCGGAGGTGATCCCGGCTTTCGGTAAGAGAAAACCCGTCTTCGAGAAAGCCCCCCGACGGGAGAAGCCCACAGGCGCGAAGCCGGCGGACGCGAAGCCGGCGGACGCGAAGCCGGCGGACGCGAAGCCCGCGGACGCGAAGCCCACAGGCACGAAGCCCGAAGGCGCGAAGCCCGAAGGCGCGAAGCCCGCGGACGCGAAGCCCGCGGATGCCAAGCCCGCGGACGCCAAGCCCGCCGACGCGAAGCCCGCCGACGTAAAGCCCGCCAGCGAGGAGCCCGAGAAATGAGCGAGTCTTTGTTGGGAGCCTTCGTCTTCTACGCCCTGGCTGCCTTGACTCTGGGAGGCGCGATTTGGGTGGCTTTCTCCCGCAACATTGTCCATAGCGCCTTCGCGCTGCTTGGAACCTTGGTTGGTGTTGCGGGCCTATACGCCTTTCTGTCCGC
>SKWY01000155.1 GCA_007128675.1 Deltaproteobacteria bacterium
CATACGAAGAGCTGGACGTGGACGAACCCCCACAAACGCTAGCTCACCCCACTTTGTTGGACCTTTCGGAAACTGCGAGCACAGTTCAGCCGCCTCGAAGCTGAACGCTCCAGAGACCCCGGGAGACCGAGCCGAGTTGTAGGGGCGGTATGAGTCCAAAATGCCGAGCGCGAGGGCGAGGGTGTATCGCGAACCTGGGGCCGCGTATGGCCCAAGCACAGGGCTTCTACCTCAAGGGAGCAACCCGTCATCCACCTCGACTGTAAAGGGATCGCCAAAGAAATGGGCCCAGCAATGAGCAGGCCAAATAGGCGGGAAGAAGGGCCTCTATCGACGGGGAACACGGGAGAGTTGGAGTCTTTTGGGCATAACCTCGCTCACGTCTTGGCCACATCACCTTCGCCGATTGCGGCTCCTTGCTTCTCCGTCATGGAGCGTGAAGCCACGGGCAGCCAGACCCGAAACTCGGTTCCTGCCTTTTCCCGGGCATGAACGTCGATTCTTCCTCCATGGTTCTCGACGATCCTCTGACATATCGGCAGACCGAGCCCGGTCCCTCTATCTTTCGTTGTGAAGAAGGGAATGAATAGGTTCTGGCGAATATCCGCCGGTATTCCCGGTCCGTCATCAAAGATGGCAAAGTAGACTGCCGAGCTTGGCTCATTCGCACTGGAGATCCCTCCACGGCCTGTCACAAGCTCTAGTCTGCCGCTTTCACCCATGGCCTGCACCGCATTCAGGATGAGGTTGATCATGACCTGCCTGAGCTGCTCGGGATCCGCCAATACCGGTGGCAGATCGTCGGCCAGAGTCAGAACTACCTCGACACCCTCTTGAATATCGTGGGGCCGAAGCAGGCGTAACGTTCGTTTTAGGAGCTTTCCGAGATCGCATGCCGAGAAGCTGCCCTTCAGAGGCCTCGCATAGTCAAGGAACTGACTGACCACGCCATTTAGGCGGTCCACTTCCTCGAGAATCACTTCCAAGAACTCCCCCGACTCATCGGGAAGAGTCTTTGGCTCCAGATACTGGACGGCGGCCTTGATTGCCCCCAGAGGATTCCGAATCTCGTGAGCGAGGCCGGCCGCCATCTCCCCAAGAGCAGCGAGCCGATCCCGTTCCTTCATTCGCTCGTAGAGCTTGCTGTTCTCCACCACCGTCGCAGCGAGATCGGCCACAACGATGAGCCCCTTTATTTCACTAGTCGAGTAGGCCTCGTAGACTCGCTCATCGTAGAGAGAGAGCAGGCCGACCATTCGTCCAGCGCCAATGAGGGGAAGAAGGACCCCCGACGACAGTCTTTCGAGGCATGTCTCGAGGCCGCGAAGCCGGACTATCTCCTCGGGCTCCGTCGTCTCATCGGCTTCCTGTTCTTCGAGAGCAGGGGGCAGCGCTCGTCTAGTCTGCTGAAGGCGGCGTTCTACGGTTTCTCTCAAAATGGCTTTGTGCCCCGAGCCGGCGGCGTGCTCCACGTGACGAAGGGCTGTGCCGTCCAACCATGACGGGGGCTCTGGACCGCGAAAGACGATACGGCGATAGCCCGTTTCGTTCTCGGATAGAAGATAGACGGCTGCGTGTGTGGCTCTCCCAGTCTCGTAGATGCGATCGAGGATGTGCTCGGCACAGGCCGCGGGTTCGATGATGCCCGGCACTTCTCGCCGAAGGCCATCGAGAACGCGACCGAGCAGAGCTCGCTCGGCGAACACGACCCCGAGAACATGATGCTCGAAGCGAAGCCGCACAGGTTCGAAGAGGGCCATCAGGCCGAAGCTGACGAGCAGAACATTGAAGACCGTGAGGGCCGGATCGTCGCCGGCAAAAAGAATGATGACCCCGTAGATCGTCCCCAACAAGACCGCGAGGCATGACAAGGCAACCAGCTTTGCCAATAACTCATTGAGGTCCAGTAGCCTGTGGCGAAGAATTGCCTGCGAGAGAAGGTATAGATAAACGACTACCCCTACCTTCCCGATGGATGGAATGATCGGAGAAAGGTCGGGAATCAGACTGACGGCGGCAAAGGCCGTCGCTATCAAGCCCCCCAGCACAAGGTATGCGAGGCGACCACGCTCGATGCGGCTAGGTGTCGCGATACGACGTTGATGGACCTGATAGAGCACTACGCCCATGGACAAGAAGACCCATCCGACGAGGATCCCGCGCAGCAGCACATGCTGAATCAGCGGGGTTAGCGCAACGAGTGCTCCAGCGAAAGCTCCAAGCCATAAAAAGTGCCCCAGACGTCTTGCGGCCTTGGCGTGAACGTCGATCTCGAGGCTGAGGGTTTGGCCTCCGAGAAAAGCAAGGAAGAATCGGTGGGCCGTAAGAGGCAGGGCACAGGCTGCCGCCATGCTCAGGCGAATGAACCCCACGTCTCGTGTCAAAGCCGAAAGAAAATCGCTCATATGCCATATCGCGACGTTTCCGGCGAATACGGCGAATAGGACCGCAAGTCGTCGATCGCCTGCCCGCAGCCAAGCACCTACCGCGACCCCCGTGGTGATCAAGGAGGCCAAGAGGGCTGTCTGGGCATGTATGTCCATCCGATTGAACTCTTCGCGTTGGGACTCTGCCGGGTTCAGGCCACATGATTGCGACAGCTAGAAGCCGCTGAACCCAACCATAGCAGCGGCAGGCGAGATCGGAGCAAGCCCGCCCGGCAGGCGGCCTGCACCAGGACTCGCTTGAAAGGCCCTCGGGGGTGGCGACCCCGGTAGAGACCCCAAACAAGGAGCATCCAAGAGCCATGCGCCCCGGGATGAGGCAAGGCAGCGGGCTGTTTGAATTGGAGTCGAGACCTCCTTGTTGCCACTTTCTTCGAGGATTTGGACTCTTCGAATTAGGCAATTGCGTACACTAGGAACATGTCCACAGAGCGATCCGAGCTACTTCGAAACCTACCCGCCGTCTCCGAGATCCTCGAGCGCCCAGGTGTTGCAAGTCTAGTCAACCTTCACGGCCGCCCGGTGGTTCTGCATGCGGTACGCGCGGTGATAGAGACCGCCCGAGCCCGCCTTCTCGAAGAGAAGGAGTCTTTGACCTCGGTGGAGCTCAAGGAGATTATTGGTGACGAGGTAGTTGCTGCCGCGGTGGCCGGGAGACTTCGGCCTGGACTGCGCAGGGTTATCAATGCGACTGGAGTCGTGCTGCATACGAACCTTGGTCGAGCGCCCCTGGCTCCGGAAGCCGTAGCGGCCGTCGCGGCTGCCGGCGGCGGCTATGCCGCGTTGGAGGTTGACATGGAGACCGGAGGGAGGGGCCGGCGAGAGAGGTATGTCGCCGATTTGGTCTGCGAGCTGCTCGACTGTGAGGCGGCGACAGTAGTCAATAATGGCGCCGCCGCGGTTGTTCTGGTCCTTCAAGTATTGGCCAGCGGCAAGGAGGTGCCCGTCTCGAGAGGGGAGCTCGTCGAGATTGGCGGAGGCTTTCGTGTTCCCGAGGTCATGGCTGGCTCGGGCTGCCGCCTCGTCGAGGTGGGAACGACCAACCGAACGACGATCGCCGATTACGCTCGTGCCGCCGGCCCCAGCACGGCGGCCATACTCAAGGTCCATCGATCGAACTTCGACATAGTAGGGTTTACGCAAGCGGCCACCATCGGCGACCTTTCCACTCTAGCCAAGAAGCTAGAAGTTCCTCTGATACACGATCTTGGCTCCGGCCTCTTCTCCGAGGCCCTGGCGGAAGGCCTCTTGGCTCAAGAGATGACTCCACGGAGGAGCCTGAAGGAGGGCTGCTCGGTGGTCTGCTTTTCTGGAGACAAGCTTCTTGGCGGGCCACAATCTGGAATTGTCGCTGGCACCAAGAAGATTGTGGACGAGCTGTCTCGCCATCCAATGATGCGGGTATTTCGGTGCGACAAACTTACCCTTGCCGCACTCGAGGCTACCTTACGGCTCTATCGCGATGGGCGAACCGATGCGGTGCCGATAATCCAGATGCTTCGTGCATCGGAAGAGGATCTTCACGGCTATGCCAAGAGGATTTCGACCCACCTCGAGCACAAGAAGGTGAAGGCTCGCGTCATCCCTGTCACCGATGCCGTGGGGGGAGGCTCGGCACCGCTTGTCAGCCTTCATGGAGTTGGTGTCGAGGTGGATCATCCGCGTCCCGAAAGACTCGCGGCGCGCCTTCGAGTCGGCGATCCGGGAGTCATGGCGGTGCTGCGGGAAGGGCGGGTGCGGCTCCACATGCGCACCATAGGGGAGTACGAGGTAGATGCCCTCTCAGCCGCCGTCGCCCGTGCGGCCCGCTGTTGATTCACGATGCACGGCCGAAAGGGGCTACTCCGGCCAACTCACAGGCAAGTTCGCTCTCCAGGGGTAGCGCGCAAATGGCGAGCCCTCGAGAAGGGGCCACGGGGATCACAAAGGGCCTTTTTGTCCGACGATGTGGGCCGATACCCACGACTTGCTCTTTTCGCATGGAGGAGGCAGATCTTCGGTTTCATACGGGACGACGGCCACCTCTCGTCTCTTGTCCTTGAAGGAGCCTCGGCCAGCCTTGAGCGAAAGACCAAGTACTCTTGTTTCCCCGCTTGCATCCATTGGGCCCAAGTATCTAGAATTCCAGTCAAATGCTGAACACCGCCGTTTTGGTGCTCAATAAGCACTACCAACCAATTCACGTCACCACGGTGCGGCGAGCTTTCGTGATGCTCTACCAGGGAATGGCGAAGGCGGTGGACCGACATTTCGAGACCTTCGATTTTCCATCCTGGTCGGCGCTCACAGCGTCCGTGCACGATGAGACCATAGGGATGGTGGATAGGCGAGTTCGTGTTCCGAGGGTGATCTTGCTTCATGCCTGCAATCATTTTCCGCGCAGTCGGGTACGATTCTCCCGAATCAACATCTACCTTCGAGACGGCAATCGATGTCAGTACTGCGGGCGAGGAAGCGCCCGGGTAGAGATCAACCTCGATCACGTCATTCCAAGAAGCCGTGGTGGAAGCACTACCTGGGAGAATGTCGTTTGTTCCTGCGTGCCATGCAACGTGAGGAAGGGTGGTCGCACCCCAGAGGAAGCAGGCATGAACCTCGTCCGATGGCCATCCCGTCCAAGATGGTCCCCCCTAATCTACCGCGGCGCCGGCTCTCGCATTCACGACGCCTGGAGACCCTTCCTCACGGAAGCCGATGCGGCATACTGGAATACCGAGCTGGATCCCTAGCGTTCCTTGGCGGTACGAGACCGATGCTCCTTCCAGAACTAGCGCTTTTGGGGGTGCAACAATGACCGAAGTCATGTAGAAAGCTTCATTGACGCTTGAAACGCTATCTTTTCGGGAGTTCTCATGGCGCTTATCGACAAACCGGATATGGCATGGCGGCGCGCGCGCGCAATTGCCTCGGACGTGTCCCTTTACAATGAGCAGAAGATCATCGAGGGCATCGAGAACGACGATCTGTTCGAGCGCCTGGATGCGGAGATAGAGGAGGGTCGAGAACTCTACCGAAGCAGCGTATCGCCCGACCTCTATGCCAAGACCAACTTCTACGACCGCGCTGTCGTGGACATCATCGTCCGCAGCAAGGGCCACATCAAGTCGAAGATCTGGTGAGCGGCAGGCGAGTGCTCGCCGTTGCTGGGGAAGACGAGGGCAGGCGCCTAGATGTGTTCGTAGCCGCCTGCCTGCCCGAGCTTTCGCGTTCACGAGTCCAGCATCTCCTCCTAGAGGGACATGTTCTCATCGAGGGAGCACCTGCAAGGGCTTCGAGGCGCGTCAAGCAGGGAGAGCAGGTGGAAGTCTTCATTCCTGCTCCCGTTCAAGCCGAAGGTGGGCCTTTGCCGGAGGACATACCAATAGATGTGCTCTTCGAGGACGAGGACATACTGGTAATAGACAAGCCGGCGGGCATGGCCGTCCACCCGGCGCCTGGCACCCCCGTAGGCACGCTCGTCAACGCGCTACTCCACCAAGTATCGGGTTTGCGCGGAATAGGTGGGGAACTGCGGCCCGGCATCGTGCACAGGTTGGACAAGGATACGACGGGTGTCATGGTGGTCGCCAAATGCGACAGTGCTCTTGCGGCTCTTCAATCGCAGTTCAAGGATCGAGCTGTAAAGAAGAGCTATCTTGCGCTCGTTCATGGCTCGCCCGAACCGCCGGCAGGAGTGCTGAATAGCCCACTTGGTCGCCATCCTCGGGATCGAAAACGCTACACCGGCCGCGGCGAGCCGACACGTTTGGGGGCTCGAACCGCACGTACACGATACCAGGTCCTAAAGAGCTTCACCGGCGCGGCGCTGCTCGAGGTGCGCCCCGAAACTGGTCGGACTCACCAGATTCGGGTTCATCTTTCCGAGGCGGGACATCCCCTGCTCGGAGACAAGCTCTACGGCGGCCGCCGTCGAGATCGCACTTCCGTACATGCCGGGGTGCGAGAGGCGGCATCGACGCTAGGGCATCATGCCCTGCACGCACGAAGCTTGAGCTTTTGCCATCCCTCCTCCAATGAGGGCCTCACCTTCGAGGCCGAGCCTCCGATGGAGTGGGAGCTGGCCCTGGCTCACCTGCAAGGAAAAGACTCCTGAGTTCCCAGGCCCATTGCAGACCCTGCCCTGGTCCCTTTCCAGAAATGAGGGAAACGACCAGTTCTTGGCCGTCGAATAGTATCCTCAACCGAGGCTGATCGTCTTCTTGCCGCTGATGACCTTGACCGGCTGGATGGCCATGACTCGCATGAAGATCTTGAGCAACTCCGGATCGAACTTGTGACGCATCTCCGTCCACATGAGCATGAGCGCTATCTCCGGCCCATAGGGGTCGCGATAGGGCCTCTTGCTCGTAAGCGCGTCGTAGGCATTAACGATGGCTACGATCTTGGAGTAGGTCGATAGGTCGGACCGGGGAATGACCATGTCAATCTCTCCCCGGCTGTTCCTGACGGGGCGGCCGTAGTCCTCGTGATGCTCGATCGTCGTTACGAGACGCGCCACCTCTGTTCGCGAGATCCCCCCGCGCTGCAGAATCATGCGAACGGCATGGAGAGGTGCCTTGGCGACGGCAGCTTTCTCGTCCGGGGACAGGGCGCCGCGCTTCGCGTACACCTTTTCGTTCAGTGAAGCCATGCCGACATCATGGAAGAGGGCGATGCTTCCAAGCTCCTTGAGTTGGGGCTTGTTCAGGCCCAGTTCGGAACCAAAAACGATCGAGATGAGGCTGACGTTCACCGAGTGGTAGATGAGCCACTGGTGCTGGTCGTCCATGGTGGTCATCCCAAGAAAATGGTTTCGCTGCTCGTAGCAGATGTCGACCATGTCTTGAACGACCCTGCCGGCCTTGTGAGGCGAGAGAGGTCGATCGGTCTCGAGTCTCTCCATGTACTTCTTCACGAAGAAGATCATGCGAGCATAGACCGTGAGCGCGTACTTCTTACGATCGATCTTCAGCTCGGAGTCATCGGCCTCTATCTTCTCCTTTATCTTCTTCCACTTGCTGACCTTGATGTTGACCAGCTTGCGCCCGGAGATTCCATCCTCGTCGGCCGCCTCCTCATGCTCCTTGGAGAAGATCCAGATGAAGTTACGAAGCTCGTCCATGCCCACCGGACGCTGGAGCACGAAGCCGCCCACCTCTCGGTCCTTGAACTCGCTCACCAGGAATCGAACGTTGTCCAGGGACCCAAAGTCCATCTTCACCAGCATGTTGTTCAGGTAGAAGCTCTCCTTGACGGTCTGTAGAGCCAGCTGCCCATCCGCGGCTATGATCTTGTTGATGGTCTCCCGAAGAAGCTCGAGCGGCTTGTTGAAGATAGCGTTCTCGGGATCATAGAGCTTGACGGAACGGACGAGCATATAGAGAGAGGAGACGAGCTGTTTGCTTAGCGCCTGAAGCTTGTCGCTATGCTCCCTCCCGTACTGGTCGACTCGTTCGGTATCCTTGTCGACCTGTGTGATTTTGAGGTTCTTGGACATCAGCCTTCATCCTCCGCCTCATCCTCACCAAAGAGAGCCTTCTTGACGGCCAGCATTCCTCGTCGCGCAGCCATCTGGACCTGCTCGGGGCTGCTCTTGTTCGCGGCCTCCGTCTGTAGAAGTTGAAAAGAGGGGATCGAGGCAAGATTGGAGAGTCCGGCTATGGCCAGGAGCTTGTCCTCGGTAACCTTCTTCTTGTTGAAAAGGCTCTTCTGTTGCAGCATTCCCGCGAAGGTGGAAAGAGCCCCGGGCTGCTGCGTGCTCCCAAGAGCGGCATAAACGTGAAGCTTCTCCTTGAAGTCACGCTCCGCGAACTCAGAGGATATGATCAGCTTCGCAAGATCGAGGTAGGCCTTCTGCTCGTCGTACTGCGGGAGCAGACGAGCAGCCTGAAGGCGCATCTCCTTGGTCGGATCGTCGAGGCAATCGGATACGAGCTGACGGCACTCTTCGCTCTTCGAGCGAGCTATGATTCCAAGTGCCTCGAGCCTTACGGCGAGGTTCGGGTTCGAGAGCACTCGCCCGAACATCTTCACCTTGTTTGGAAAATCTATGCGGTCGATGACGTAGATCATGTCTCGAACCAGCTGTGAACGCTCGGAGTCGAGACGGACCAGAAATGGTTCGGGGATATCCTTGCCCAGCGCGATCAGGGCATCGCAGACCACTTTTCGATTCTCCGTGATCTCGATCCGATCGAGCATCTCGAGCACCGAAACGATGGCTGAGGAATCCAGACTCGAAAGATAGCGGTAGATGTCCTTGATGTTTCTGGGTCTGCTGGAGTTGAGAATCTCGCCAATCTTCTGAAGGCGCTCGTTCTCGCCCATCCTCTGCACGAATGTCTCGCGCATTTCCTTGAAGCGATCACTCTTTTCGGGGTCGCGCTCCAAGGCCTTGAACTTATTGATAATCTGGGTGATGGCGGCGAAGTCCTCCTGGAGGAGCATGGCGTCCAGCAGCTGCATGAAGACCTCGAGCACCGCTTGATCGCCAAGCTCGCTGCTTGCTTCCTCGACTACCTGAAAGACGATGTTCACCAGCTTGGGGAGCATTCGCTCCTTTTCGTCGGCCTCGATCTCCTCTTGAAGCTCCGCTTTCTTCTCCGAGGAACACGGCTGGCCGGTGATGATCGCGCCGCGAACCTGATCGATGTCGGTCAGCTCGAAATCCAGATCCTCGGCCGAGAGGCGAGCGAACCGGAGGTAATCATCCGAGTGTGACTTCAGGCGGCTGTAGAGATATCCGACAATCTTGTCGACCTCGACCTCCACCTCCTCGTCAGACATGTCGTCGATGGAGAAGCCGTCGAGCGCTATGTACTCGATGTTATCGAAGTCGGCTTCCCACATCAGGGCCATCATGTCCTTGCCGAGGTTCTCCGCGCTATTGAGATCGGCCATGCATATGAGCGCGAACTCCTGCAACTCTTCGGGCGTTAGCCCCGGGCGAAAGATGATGTGGCGGATGCCGTCTCGAA
>SKWY01000535.1 GCA_007128675.1 Deltaproteobacteria bacterium
CGCCAGGCCGGCGGCGGCAGCCCAACTGCGGCGTTACTCGTCGGTCACATGCCTTCGGGCATGCTCCCTCCTCCTTCCTTGCATTTGGACTACCGGTCACAGGCCTGGCTCGGTCCGCGGAGCCAATCGACGCTCTCGCAATTTGTTCGGTCCATGGACCGCAAGCGTTACTCGTGATGCCGGCGATCTCCACGCGCCTCGTGGCGATGTCGATGAAGAAGATTCAACCGCTCTCTGGGGTCCAACAGACCTCCGAGACCATAGACCAGGGTATGATGTCTCCGCTCGAGCGCCGTTGACGTTCAGTGCCGCCATAGACCAGGCGACGGCTGATCTCGAAATGGCGTTGGGCTTCGGCGATCTGCTCCGCGGCTTCATTCAACGCATCAAAGAAGCTATCATTAACGGTGGCGCCCGATTTCGCTTCAACGAGGAGAAGCCGGCCGGCGGCCTCCACGATGCAATCCACTTCGGCTCCACGAGTCTGGCGCAGATGAAACATCGCCGGCGGAAGACCGGCGTGAACCCTGGCCTTGTAGATTTCGGAGACTACCCAGGTTTCGAAGATAGCCCCTCGAAGAGGATGATGAACGAGCTGTTCGTGGGTGTGAATGCCGAGCAGCGAACAAACAAGACCGGTATCGAGGAAATGAACCTTCGGCGCTTTGATCAGACGCTTACGAAGATTGCGCAAATAGGGTGGTAGCTCGAAGAGGAGAAAGCTCGTCTCCAGGACCGATATCCAGGCCCGCGCGCCATTGTGGCTGACGCCTGCATCGGCTCCCAGGTCGGAGAGATTCAGCTCCTGAGCTGTGCGACCGGCGGCAAGTTTCAAGAAGCTGGTGAAGGCTCCGAGATCGCTGACGTTGAGGATTTGGCGAACATCACGCTGGACATAGGTAGCAGTGTAGTCGAGCAACCATTCGTTGGGCGGAATATGGCGGTGGAAGATTCGCGGGTAACCGCCGGACCAGATCACCTCCCACAGGTTGGTGGATGCCTCGGGAAAACAGAGGAGTTCCGAATGACTCAGCGGCAAGAGGTGCAAGATCGCAGTGCGTCCTGCCAGGGACTGTGAAATGGCGTGGGAGAGCGCGAAGTGCTGCGAACCGGTCAGTACGAAGCGTCCCGGAGTCGGATCTTCATCGACCATGACTTGGATGTAACTCAAGAGGGAGGGGACATGCTGAACCTCGTCGAGAATGACCGCTCCACTGTAGGTGGACAGGAATCCTCGGGGATCGTCCCGGGCGAAGGCAGCGAGGTCGGGGGCTTCCAGAGACACGTACGCATGATCGGGAAAGACCTCACGTGTCAGCGTGGTCTTCCCGCTCTGGCGCGGGCCGGTCAAGGTTACGACCGGGTATTGTGTTGCCGATTTGCGCAATCGAGGCTCGAGCGCGCGACGAATTAGTGTCATATGATCTCCTTCTCTGCACAAAATGTAAGCTAGGTCTACAATTTGTGCAACAGATGCCGATGGAAACGGTCGCTTCGATCCCGTGGTGTCTAAAGTGGATCGAGGCATTTTCTGGCACACGACGCGAACTAGAGGGAGAGGGAGTCATCCCTTGCTGCCCCAGCCCACGAACAAGTCGCATGGCCTCGAGGAGCACGAACGAAAATCCCCGCCTCAAGCCCAAGAGCAGGCTGAAAGCTCGCTCACGACGAGCCGTTCAGGAATCTTGAGTACCTGTAGCTCATGGCAACTGGCCTGAAACTTACATCTTCGACTGTCGTGATAGAGTGGCACTCGAGGAAGGTTCTCTCTCGTGACGAAGAAAGGCCCTAGAGATCTCTCTTACGCTCTGTTTAGCCTCGCGGACGTAGTCACCAGTTGCCGAGAGTGCCGAGCCATCAGGAGATATAGATGCGAATATCGCAAAGAGCCCCGTCGGACGAACGCTGCGCCAATGGAATGACCTTGCTGGCTCTTGCGCTCGCATTGGCTCTTTCCCATGGATGCTCGGGCGAGGATCCGCTCCAGTTCCTCGAGCTGACGATCGATCCAGAGGTCGCGAGAGCTGGATCTCTGTTGAGCATAGAGCTTCTGGCCTCCCGAGAGGCACCAAGAGATCCTAGCGTAACGGTTTCCGAAGAGGCCGCTCTCGCTGTCGGCTTCACACGCAAGAATGACGGAACGATGCTCTACCTCTTCAACTACGAGGTGACTGGGGAAGAGCAAGAGGGATCGGTTCTGGTGAAGGCCTTCGCCAGGGATGAACAAGGTGCCGAGGTGACCCTCAGCAGGATGGTTAGCTTTGCTTTCACCAACGTCGAGATGATCTTTCCTCGCCGCACCTGGCCGGATAACCCTCTCGTTCTGGAGGTAGAAATCTTCGGGTCGGCCTTCGAGGTGGGACATAAGGTGATTTGGGATGCCAGCGGAACAGCCATAGAGCTGCAGCCCACGGTAGTCGAGTCCAATCGGTTAGAAGTTATCCTGCCGGCAGACCTGAGGTCAGGTGGGCCGAGGGAGGTGCAAATCGTCTTGGAACGAGAGAGCGGCTCACGAAGCGAACCCGTCTCCTTCATCCTTGGCGGCGTGCTGCCGGATACCGGGCAGACAACGTGCCATGGCGAAGATGCCGCGTTCACCACTTGTCCCACCGAGGGCGATTTCTCGGGTCAGGATGCACAGTCTGGCTGGGACCTTCATTTCGATCCGGGCCTCGAACCCGGTGTTCGATTCACGACCCACGGATCAGAGGCCATTTTGCTCGACCGCATGACCCTGCTTAGGTGGCAGAGATGCGTGAATGGACAGAGCGGATTTGACTGCTCGGTGGGATCCGCCTCCCCAATGACGTGGCAGGAGGCGATCGAATACTGCGATGGTCTCGAATTGGGCGGGCAGAGTTGGCGTCTGCCTACAATCGAGGAGCTAAGCACCATCGTGAACGCGGAGAACACTCGACCAAGTGCCAACACGAGTGTGTTCCCTCAAACCCCCAGCTTCGATCCCCTATGGTCGTCGTCTATTTCACATTCGTTTTCCGGGTACGCATGGAGCATAGACTTCTTATTCGGTTACGTTGCCATCGCCATGACGTTTGAGGAGGGATATGCTCGCTGTGTTCATGGCGGTGACGAGTTTGTCTCAGCGCCTCTTCGCCGCTCGATCGAGGCAGGGCAGCCCGTAGTGCGGGATCTAGACAGTGGCGTCATGTGGCAGGGCTGCTCGGCAGGACAAGAGGGTAATGAATGCCAGGGTGACCCCTTCTTGGCGGACTGGAAGCATTCTCTTGCCTACTGTCGAGGGCTTAGTTGGGGAGGACATGAAGACTGGCGTCTTCCAGATCGAAACGAGCTACAGAGCATCGTTGATTACGACCGGTCGGAACCAGCCACTGACGCCGTGGCGTTTCCAGGCATTCCGGATGAGCATTGGTCCTCTACCTCCCACGCAGGAGGTTCTAGCAAGGCCTGGTTCGTCAGGTTTGCAAATGGCCCGTTTTTCTACGCAGACAAGGAAACGCTCCGCCATGTGCGCTGCGTTCGCAAAGGGCTATCGCCTTGACTCGATCGCTGGCACAAAGAGCGCTTCATGCCGCCTCGTGCCATTAGCTCGGCTACCGCTCCAGCACGTAGAAGACGCTCTCCGGGATCCCAGATCGGACCGAGATGAAGACGGTCTTCGCTAGGAACTTGGGCTCGATGGAGCACAAACCTCCCGCACAAATGACCTAGCGGGGGGTCGTTTTCCGGCTAGATTCCGATCATGCTGGCGTTTTCCAGTGGATGGTGTATTTTAGATGAACCTTGGGGCCATTTCGGCCACAGGGGCACGGACCGTGAGAGACGACGTCGGCCCGTAGGGTTGCCGTCTCCGGTCTTCACCAGGAGTTGATTTTGATCGAGAATTCTTTTGAGCAGTTGAACCTAATAGATCCTCTTATGCGGGCGATTCGTGACGAGGGATACCAGCGCCCAACAGCTATCCAGGCGCGCGCCATTCCTTCAGTTCTTCAGGGCCGCGACCAGCTTTCCTGTGCCCAGACCGGTACTGGTAAGACAGCGGCTTTTGCCCTACCCATTCTCCAAAGACTCGCTGCAAACAAGAAGCCTGTCGGTGGTGACGGGTTGCCGAGAGCGCTCGTGCTGGCTCCTACTAGGGAGCTGGCCGCTCAGATAGGCCAGAGCTTCATCAATTATGGGAGACACACCGGTGTCAGGGTCGGCGTCGTTTTCGGTGGCGTCGTCAAGGGCTCCCAGACTCGCGCGCTCCATCAGGGCATCGACATTCTGGTAGCGACACCAGGTAGGCTATTGGACCTGATACAGATGGGCCATGCCCGTCTGAGGCAAATCGAGGTCTTCGTACTGGATGAAGCCGACCGCATGCTGGATATGGGCTTCGTCCCGGACGTGCGCCGAATTCTGAAGGTCATTCCGAAGAATAGGCAGACACTTTTCTTCTCGGCGACCATGCCTCCTGATGTTGCGTCGCTTGCTGCGACCATGTTGGTCGATCCCGTTCGCTTGGAGATCGCCCCGACACAGCCTGCCGCCGACAAGATCGATCAGCGTATGCATTTTGTCGCGCGTGCGAACAAGCAGCACCTGCTCGCCCATCTCCTCTCGCAGGACGCCAGCATGGCGCGTGCACTTGTCTTTTCGCGCACCAAGCACGGCGCAGACCGGATCGTCAAGCAGCTCAAGCGAGTCGGAATTCCCGGAGAGGTTATTCACGGGAACAAGTCCCAAGGCGCTCGTGAGAAAGCGCTGGCCAGCTTCAAATCCGGTCGAGCACGGCTGCTTGTCGCCACCGACATTGCGGCTAGAGGGATTGATGTCGACGGCATCACCCATGTGGTCAACTTCGACCTTCCGAATGTTCCAGAGACCTATGTCCACCGAATCGGAAGGACGGCAAGGGCCGGATCTTCAGGTGTTGCTCTATCATTCTGCGACCAGGATGAACGAGTGCATCTGAAGGCGATAGAGCGTCTCATCGGTCGAGCTATTCATCAAGTGGCAGATCATCCATTTGTCCCTATTATGCAGCATGCGGCTGTTGCTGGCAGCGTCAATCGAGGCAGGAAAGCACAGGCCAAGGCCCCTACATCGGGTGGTCGTCGCAGATATGGTGGGGCGCGTGGTCATGCGTCTGCGGTCGTCAGAGCTTGATGGGACAGCGCCAAATGGTTAAAGGAGCCTACACGAGTAAGGATAGGACAAGAACCGAAGAACATGATTTGGCGATTACTTCTATATTGGGTTGTTATTTGGGAGAGGCGCCGCAATGAGTCGCAAGACAATTCCGTCGATGCGACCTGGATCCAGAAAGCGCCTAGGCGCATAGCATAGAGAAGAGGAAGACCTTGGGAACCAAACTATATGTGGGTAACTTGTCGTTCTCCACCGAGGAAGGGAAGTTGCGAGAAGCTTTTGAGGCCGACGGTCGGGAGGTCGAGGAAGTGGCCATAATCACGGATCGAGCTACTGGGCAGAAGCGTGGATTCGCCTTCGTCACCATGGGCTCGTCGGCAGATGCGGAGTCGGCGATCGCGGCGCTCAACGGTCGTGAGCTCGACGGTAGAGAACTCAACGTCAACGAGGCGCAGGAGAGAAAGCCTAGATTCAAGAGTGGAGGCTATGGTGGTGGAGGTTTCGGTGGCGGTGGTGGAGATCGCAAGGGGCGCCGTGGAGGGGGAGCCGGAAAAGGCGGCGGTGGTCGTCGAGGCGGCGGCGGCGGACGCTACTGAGAATAAGCGTCCCGCTATGCAATCTATTGGAAGCGCGAACGGGAGTTTCAGTCTTTGGGTTCGTCGTTTTTCGTGCTTCCAAAAGCCTACGGAGGAGCCATGGGCAGCAAGGACAGGCCGTCATTTTCGAAACGCCAAAAGGAACAGGCTCGTCAGGCAGCTCGGAAGAAGAAGGACGAACGTCGGGAGTTGCGCAAGAGCGAGCGCAACGATCGACCAAAGGACGATCTGCATGAAGATCCCGACATAGCGGGGATCGTGCCGGGACCACAGCCCATGCCTTCCGGGGATGACTGACTCCTTCTGTTTCTTGCCGTTCGTAATGGGACCCACACCCGTTCTGTTTCGTTCCTCGGTGGAGCGAAACCTGGCACCGAGGCGCTGGTTGGCAGAGTCCCACAAAGTATGTCGGGCATCTCTACGATCTTCATCCCGTCGTGTCCGGAAATTCAGCCGGCGAGGATGGGGCTTTGGTTAGCACACCTTCGGGCCAAGATTCCCGTCAGTGACTGGGGCCCCGCAAGATCCGAGCGATGGTGCTCCTGGATACGGTGATGCCGAGGCTCTGGAGGACGCTGCGGATTCTCGTGTAGCACAGGCTCCACAGTTGATGGCAATCGAGATGATCAGGCTCTGCAAATCAGCTGCGAGGCGAACGAGCAAGCGAGTGTTCTAGGTGTATTCAGAAGCTCATCTCGAGCATCGCGCGAACCCCGAAACCCGGAGCGTCATAGCCAGAACCATGAGTTCGATAGCGCACGTCTCCAAGGTTCCCCGCAACTAGCTTGATGCTGCTCCATGTCGTAAGGCGAACCCCGAGCTTGGCATCGAGGACGAAGTGACCTGGGGTTCCATCGCAGCTCGGGTCGATTTCGAGGCGAAGGTCACCAACTCCGCATATCCTTGGATCGGCCGCGTCACTCGGATGAAGACGTGACTGCCGCGCGGCCCAACGAAGAGCAAGCGCGCCGTAGTAGCGGTCTTTCGGGTCGGAGTATCGTGCCTGAGCCGATCCGAAGAGCGGCGGGACGCGTCTTGCCGGATGAGTCTCTCCCGAGGGAGTGGTCAAATCACCCGAGGCCCAGGCGATGTCCGCCCCCAACTCGACCTGCTCGAGGCTGAGGGAGATTCGCGCCTCCACTCCTTGATACAATCCTTTTGCGGCGTTGACCCTTTGAACAACAGGCGCGCCGTTGATTGTGTTCTCACCGTCCCACAAGGCGGGCTCCTCGTCGATGGCGTCGGCGATATGGCTACGGAAGACCGCGCCGGAGAGTCCGACGGGCCCCCACATGGCCTTCGCTCCTAGCTCGAAGGTGTCCGACCGCTCTGGTCGAAGGTCCTCGTTTGGGATCTCGAACTTGGAACCAGTAGTGCCCAGAACCGTCGTCTCCTGGAGATTCGGCGCGCGAAAGCCTTGCACGAAGGAGGCGTAAAGATTGAAACGGCCCGGCTGATAGTACTGAACGCCGCCGCTGCCGACGATGCCGGTGTATCGATAGTTCACGTCTCCGAGCTCGGGAACATCCGGCGCGAACCCGGAGAAGTGCGATAGTCGTCCGCCTGCCTCGACACGGACCTTGGGTGCGCCCGGACCTCTATCGTGGATGACAGCTCGACCGTGCAGAAAGGTCCCCGCGGTCAGGTAGGTAGAGCCCGGCGAGAAGCTTCCCCTCGATTGCGGGATGAACACGAAACCGGTTTCGGCGACTGCCTGCTCCGCGTACGAGTCGACGATGTCGTAGTAAGCATCGACTCCAGTGAGAATGGTGAGGCGGTCTTCCAGAAGTGTCGTCCTGCCGGTAACATCGAGACCGAAGCTGTCGACGATGTCCGAGTCGACTCTCTCTCGAGCCAATAATGAGTCGTCGATGGTCAGGCACTGATTGGCCGCTACACCGGGTGCGCAGTTGAAGCGCCTCTGTCCTTCGACGAGGCGGTGGTGGGAGAGGCTCGCTCTGGCCTCACCGAGAACGCCTCGACCGCGATGGCGTGCGGAGACATAGGATAGATAGTCTGTGTTGTCGTAGAAACGAATCTCCCCCGTCCCGAGCCTATCGACTCTGCCCGCATCGCGCATGGTCGAGCCGAGGTGAGCGCCTGTCACGCGCCAGTCCACGCTTGGCTCATAAACCGTCTTGGCGAACCAGCCGCGTTGCGAGTAGTCGGTGAGGGGTTGAACGAAACCGCCGCCCGCGCGAAGCTCGCCGAAGTACCCTAGGCTACCCGAGGCGAGCACTGCTACGGGGCCGGCGCCGGCCGAGATGGAGGCTGCTCCGCCTCCCGACCGGTCGGCGCTGCCAAGCCAGGCGCTCACGCCTCCGCCCGAGGAAAACGATCGTTGGGTCACTTCGGGGTCTCTCGTGATGACATTCACCACTCCTCCAAGCGCGCCGTTTCCGAAGAGAACCGAGGAGGGCCCACGCACGACCTCGATGCCGTCGACCGCGTGAAGGTTGATGGTGGCTAGGTACTGGTTGGGGCCGGTGCGAAAGGTGGAGGTGTTGAATCGAACGCCGTCGACGAGGATGAGGTTGTCTGGCCCGATCCGGCCGCGGAGAATCGGTGCACCCGCACCGCGGTTTGTTTGCTGCAGGAAGAGCCCAGTCACGTTTTCGATCGCCTCCGGGACAGAAGCCGGCAGGGCTTTGTCAATGTCCTCTCTGCTCACTCGCTCGATGGCTCGTGTTGTTTCGAAAGCCCGCTCCTCCGAACGATCGGCGGTGACGACAGTCTCGTACTCGACAAGAAGCTCCTCGAAGAACTGCTCCATGTCTTCGGGGTCGCTAGCCTCTTGCTCGGCGAGGCCCGCCGACGGCGAGCAGAGGACGAATACGAAGAAGAGCAGCAGGAGAGCGCGCGACAGCACGAGGTCCTTCTCGACCTGCGTGTTGTCAGGCCATGGAGCGGTCTTTCGCCAGGCAGTGATGCTTGCTCGCGGGATCATAGGTTCGGCTCCAAATCATCGTTCACCAGGATGTGCCAGCGAGGGTCGGAGGGTGCCTTCCCAGCATCACGCGTGCTGGTAAGAGGGGTCGGGAGCAGGCGCTTGCCCGCCACTGTGGAAGCCAAAGCGTCGGCTAGATCTGGCTGCTCCACCAAGTCGAGCAGCCAGCCAAGGCGCTGCACATCGGTCCGGGCCACGCGGGATGCTCCGGCAGCGAACGCCGCGGGGTCGATTCTCTCCGACAATTCGGAGAGGACGGTCGCGATGTTACTCCAGTACCCGGATGCCGCGGGGAAACGCGCGAGATCGAATGCCGTGGTCTCGGGTGTCGCCACATCCATCGTGCCGGTTTCGGTTTGCACGGACTGTGTTGCCACACCAGAAAGCCGATTGCTTACGTGGAAGTCGACGCGGACACGTCCTACCTCGATGTTGCGCTCGGCCGCATCGACCATTACCTGGAAGGCCATTAGTTGCTGATGCCCCGCACGATGAAGAGCTGCGGCGCTCAACAGCGTGACGTAGTAGCGCCGTCCGAGATGGCGCATGAGATCGTCGATGAACCAGCTCGCCGGAGGGCAACCCGCGGCGCGGTACTCGCGGGGGACCCCGACGAAGAAGTCCCGCCTCGGGCTGACGATGGCGCCGCTCTTCTTCAGGCGATAGAGCGTCATCTTGATGGCCGCGTCGGAGGCCTCCGTCACC
>SKWY01000534.1 GCA_007128675.1 Deltaproteobacteria bacterium
CTTCCCAGCGCTCCGTAGGCGAACACGACTCCTACTAGCCAGAGAGGCTCGCGCTCGTATCTATCCAGCCACCAGACGAATAGGACGTAACCGAGAAGAACGAAAGTTCCGATCCCCACTCCGACAAGAGAGACGATCACCGTGGCTGTCGTGTACTCGGGCATTGGGGGTCCTGTCTTCTATGCTCGAGGGAGCATGTGCAATGGTTTGAAGAGCTCAGCCTGCGCGCTAACCGGTCTTCTCTTCGACTGCCATGGGCTTGGCCGTTTGACTCGACTCGTCGGGAGGAATGAAGCCATCCTCGAATTCTCCTCTATGCAGGCGTCCGAAGTAGTCGTTGGTGAGCCTGCCCACCTTTCCGGAGAGAAGAAGGAGAGCGATCACGTTGGGCACCACCATCAAGGCCATCATCAGGTCCGAGAAGTCCATGACGACTCCCAATGACCACTGGGCGCCCATCAAGAGGACGAGCACGAAGGCGATTCTGTAGGGCATGATTATTCGTTTTCCGAATAGGTAGGTCGCGCCCGTTTCTCCGTAGTAGGACCACGTCAAGGCCGTGGAAAAGGCGAAGAGCAGCACGGCTATCGAGACGAAGTAGTTGCCGAAGCCAGGTAAGAACGTGTCGAAAGCGGTCGTCGTCAGCTCGATTCCGCCAAGCTCGATGACATGCTGCACACCCGTGATTTCCCAAGACGGAGACAGAAGCTCGGGCCCCTTTGGTCCTTCTAGGCTGACGCTGACCGAGAAGAAGTCTCCCTTTGCCCCAGAAGGAATGGGAAGCATGTGAGTATGAGAGTCGTGCTCCGTTTGCGGCGGACAGGGCTCGTGCACCTCGTTTGGTCCCAACTCGGCGGGCGGCTTCTTCGAGAGCACGTACACGGTCCTTGCTTTCTCTTCTCCTTCCGGCCCCCCCGAGATCGTACGGATTTCTACGCGCCGCTCGATCTCGTCGCCGTAGTCGCAGGCACAGTCGAAACGATAGTGGCTCGCATTCAGCCTTCGCTCCGGGTGGTAGATCCTGGAGGGCGGACGGCTAAAGGAGGCTACCATCGTCGTTTCGTCGAAGCTGGTGCTGGAAAGACGAGATGTGTCCTCTGTTTCCGGCTCATCGAGCACGAGAACACGGTTATCCCCGTAGTAGCCGGACATGACGATGACGAGCGCGGTGATCGAGCAGACTACTATCGTGTCTATGAAGGGCTCGAGGAGAGCGACCACTCCCTGCCTCATCGGCTCGTCGGTCTTCGCGGCGGCATGTGCCATGGGCGCCGATCCGAGGCCCGCTTCGCTCGAGAAGATCGCTCTTCTGACTCCCCAGATGATCACCGTGCCGATTGCTCCACCAGCAGCGGCTTCTCCACTGAAGGCGTCGGTGATTATCACGGCGAAGGCATCGGGGATGAGCGAGATATTCGTGACGCATATGAAGATTCCGCCGAGCACGTAAGCGACACACATGAAGGGCACCAGGATTCCGGCCACCTTCCCTATTCGCTTGATGCCGCCCAGGATGACCATCGCCACGAGCACCGCGAGCACCGAGCCGGTCACCCAGGTTGGTACGTCGAAGTAGAAGTCCATGACCGTCGCCGCCTGATTACTCTGAAACATGTTCCCAATACCAAACGACGAGATCATGCAGGCGAGCGCGAAGAAGCCGGCCATTGGCGCCCATGTTTCACCCAGGCCTCTTCGGATGTAGTACATGGGGCCGCCGCGTACCGTGCCATCCGGCGCCTCCTCCCGGTATACGGTGCCAAGGCCGCATTCCACGAACTTGGTCGCCATGCCTACAAAGCCGATCACCCACATCCAGAAGACGGCGCCAGGTCCGCCCAGCGCCACGGCAATGGCAACCCCGGCGATATTGCCTAGGCCGACCGTTGCGCTCACGGCCGCGGAAAGGGCTTGAAGGTGGGAGATATGGCCCTTCTCGTCATCCTTGTCATAGTCCCCCTTGACGACGCGGATAGCGTGAACGAAGCCCCTCACCTGCACGAAGAGCAGGCGAAACGTGAACCAGAGGCCCGCTCCCAGGCAGAGAATGACGACGGGATAGTTCCAGGCCATTCCGGCTGCGGTCGATAGCCATTCTGCGATGCGGTCCATCATTGCTCCCAGATTCGAGGCGATTGCCAAGCTCGATGCTTCCCTATTTGTCGGTCAAGCGCGAGGATCGAGCCAAAATACTACTTTTTGCTTCCCGGCATCTTCCTTCCAATGGCCAGCTCGGTCCAGCCCCTTGCCGTCCCACGGGGAAGCCTGATTGGCGAGCTTCCTGTACGATCCAAGGAGGCGACCTTACCACGTGTAGTTGCGTGGCATCTCGCCGGCGAATCTCTGGAGCGCATCTCGCCGTTCCGATCGAGGAAGTGAAGAGCGCTGTGGAGACGCGAACAAGGAGCCTGGGGACGTCACATATCGTTTCTGGGCAGGAGAGGAGCCTTACTGGATGTCCACAATCAGCTCGAAGAACCCGGCCTCCTCGGGATGCCAAGCATCGACTACCACATAGTAGCGGCCGCCCTGTTGAGCGGTGTACGAGATTGTTTCTGGCCTAGAGACGAAGAAGTCGTCCGCTCCAACGAGGCATGTCTCAAAATCGCAGCTCTCGAGCAGGTAGATGGCCGGATCGAAGCCGGGCTCCGGCACGACCGTCGCCACCAGCGTCTCTGAAGCCGCGAGATCCACGGCATAGACCACATCGGGACCATCGAGTGAGTAGCCGGTGCAGTCAAGGCCGGGATAAAGGTTGTTCTCCGAAAGCCAGGTGTAGCCTCGAAGCGTGGCCGGCAGAGAAGATGTATCGATTGTCTCGGCGTGCTCGCAAGTGTCGTTTGCGGGAGAGGAAAGAGGCCTGCCTCTTCGGACGAAGAGATCGAAGGGGCCTCTGTCTCCAGAGTAGCCATCGATGAGGAGGTGGTATGTGCCGGCAGGTAGAATGGGCTCGAAGATCCTTGGTGGCCAATGATCGCTGCAAGAGAGAGCGTCCAGGGCAGAGGAGCACTCTTGGCCGCGTAGCTCCAGGACTCCGTCGAAGCTTGGGTGGAGCACGGCCTCCAGGCTAGCCTCTTCCAGGAGATCGATACGGTAGACGACATCGGGTCCGCTCATGCCGGGCAAGGAGCATGTGGCTTCGTGTGCATCCGAGGCGCCCGATGTATCTGCGGTGATCTCTACTCGTCCGGAAGCGAGATCCAGAAGTGATGCCGTATCGCAGGAGTCGTTGGCGGGCGGCAAAACGGGTGAGCCGAGGCCCCAGACGAGCTCGTAATCTCTTCTTGCAGGCCCTCCACCGTCCACCACGAGCGTGTAGGCGCCGGCCTCGAGATAGCTCATCTCCATTGTTGCCGTCCCATCTTGCATGATCTCGGCACAGAGAAGCTCGCTCTCGTCTTCTTCACAGCTGCCTCGGATCGAGAGGCTCATCTCGAAAGAGGCGTTCAACTCGGCGAAGAGATAGGTGGGCTCCTCGATGGTGAGGGAGTAGAAGGCGTCTCCACCCTCTTCCCCGCAAGAAGAGGTAACTTCGTCGGTGGCCGTCGCGATGTTGCCGATCTCCACTCCTCCTCCTTGGTCGACGTCTAGCTCCAAGGCGGTCTCGCAAGAGTCGTTCGGAGGTGATGGAGGAGCCGCTTGTGTCTGAAGGGTGATCTCGAACTCGCCCTCGCGCCCATCGTGACCATCGACCCAGACATACCAGTCTCCAGGCGGCAGGACGGCGTCGATCTCTTCTCTTTGTCCCGGGACGTCGCTGCAAAGAACCTCGGTGCTCTCGTCGTCGCAGACCGAGCGCAGCGATAGGATGGTGTCCAAGGGGCCCTCGGCGACGATATTGACCGCTTTCGGCTCGAGGAGGTTGAAGCGATAGACTACATCGGGACTGCCTTCTCCTCCGCAGGCGCTTCGAGTGCTGTCATTGGCTCCAGCCGTCGTTCCGATTCGAGGAGCGCCGGGAAGAAGCTCGATGCCGTCACAGTCGTCGTTTGGGGGCAAGCGCGGGCGCAATCTTACTTCGAGGCGATAGGGGCGGCCGCCAGAGCTCATGTTCTTGATGCGAACGTAGACGTCGGCTTGGGATTCCCGTGGGGCAGCCTCGGCAACGTGTGTTCCATCTCCCCCGATGAGCCGCATGGTTCCGTCGTTGTCGCGCACATGGAGACTTACCATGAGCGGATTGGTTCCTTCGCCGGTGGTCTCGGCGACGGCAACGGTACGCAGTTGCTCGGGAACGGGAAGGTAGAACCAGTCTTCGTTTCCGAAGCAAGCTATGGCCTCGATGCTTGTGGTGCCCGCTACCGTGTCCGGTAGGCGGACCGCGAGTTCGGGCGAGTGATTGGGCTCGTACTCGTCGTCTTCGCAGAGGCCTCCTGGAACGACCTCGACCTCGAGGCTCGCCATGAGATGCTCATTTATGCCGCGAACGCCTATCCAAACGGGGCCGGCTCTCGACAATAGACTGACCTCGATCCTTTGGCCCGTCTCCGTGATGGCGGGTTCACCCAGAACGGCGGCTCCCGTGCCTGTGCCGGCCCAGACGAGAAGGTCGGGATGATCCAGAGTCGTTTGGTAGGAAAGATCGACTATCAGGCCGTCTCTCACTCTGGCGTCGTATACGAACCAGTGCCAGGTGTTGGGGCAGAGGGAGATTTCGTCGACGAGGCCCGGCTCCGACGGCGCGGCCTGATAGGGCACGGGCCCTGCTCCTAGGCCGTCATCGGGACAAGTGAACCAGGCGCAGCTTCCGTCGAGACACTCCTCCCCTGGTCCGCAGAAGACTCCGGGACCACAGCTCTGAGATCCGAAGCACCGACCTCCCTCGCAGACCTGGCCGGTGGCGCAGTGCTCGCTTCGAGTGCACTCATGACATGTGCTGGACTCGGCGGCGCAGCGCAGCGGGGCTCCGCAGTCCGCGTCGGTCTCGCAAGAGAAAGCAGCCCGGCAGGTGGAAGAGATGCACCGGCCTCCAAGGCGACAGTCCGCGGTGCTCACACATTGCACGCAGGCCTGCGTCAGCGTGTTGCAACGCTCGGCTACGCCGCATTCGGAGTCGGATTGACACTCGCCCCTTGGTAGACAGAGACCGTTCCGGCAGATCTCGTACTCGGCGCAGTGGCCATCGTGGGTGCATTGCTGACAGAGGCCGCTGCCGGTGTGGCAGTGGGGCGCGTCGTGGTAGGCCGTGCAGTCATCATCACTCTGGCACGGCTCGAAGTGGCAGGTGCTCGAAGCAATGTCGCAGCGTTGCTGGCGGCCTTCACAATGCGCGTCGCTCAAGCAGCCTACGCACTCCCCCGTTTCCGCATTGCAGTGTGGGCTGCTTGGGAGATCCGAGCAGTCTCCATCGGACTCGCAAGGCGGCCGAGGCACACAGTAGTTTTCGTCACGATCACAAATCTGCCGCCGCGGATTTGGGCAGTGTGCCGTGACCAAACATTCCACGCAGTTCCCCGAAACCACCTCGCAACGAGTTCGCCCCTGTATGTCGGCGCAGTCCTCGTCTCGTCGGCAGCCGACCCATTGTTCATCCAAGACACACTCGCCGCGGATGCAAATCTCGCCGGGCGGGCACTCCACTCCTTCACAGGGATCGGACAAGCAGCCCCCACAACCGCTGGAACCGAAGGCGGCTAGCGCGAAGCAGACGACAAGGGAGAGGCCGAGCTTTTGGATGATCTCACTAGTTCGCACCAGGCTTCCTCTCGACGACGTGGATCGTAAGGCCTCATCTCCTTGTTCGGGCCATGAAGCGCCCCTCCTGGGCGTCCCGTATAACGGTTTGGCAAGGGACATTATTGCACGTAACTCCTACCATGCATTCTTCTGTCCCCGGTGACCCGGACCTCGAGGGGGTTCGGGACTGTGGCGAAGCGGCCGGAATGATCTCGCCAAAGGGCCATGACCTGGATCCTTCACTACAGGTTCATCGGGGCCAAGACCACCGTCGTCGAGTGGAAGAAAGGAAGGCCCCGCCGGGAAAGAGCGGGGCCTTCGGACCGCGGGGGTCCCTCCCCTTGAGTTCAAATCGTGGATAGCATGGTCCAACCATTCATCACAAGAGAGGGTTTACTCCCCGGGCGTAGCTCCACGGAATCGGGACGCCCCAGTGATTCTTCACATCCCAAATGGACCCGCGATTCGCCGCGCAGGGCACTGGATGCACGCTCTCCCTCGCGCTCGGCATCCTAGACTCAAACTACCCCTTCAATTCGGATCCACGCTCCTGCTCCCCAGCAAGATTAGGAAGGGACCTTCCGGCAAAGGCTGCTCGCCGGTAGACTCACATCGATGGCTTGGCGTCCACGACTGCGCACTCGGCTGCTTGCCGCATATCTCGTTCCCACGGCGATCACCATGGCGCTTCTCGCTTCCTTTGCCTATCTAATCGCCTGGCGAGCTCTCGAGCAATCACTGGGCGATCGTCTTGCAAGCGTGGCGCAGGGTGTCGCGGTCAGCCTTCGAGCTGAAGATGCGACCTTTCTTCGGTCTGGTGACGAAGAGAGCCGGACCTATGCCAGGGTGCGCCAAAGGCTCGTTGTTCAGCGAGACGCCGTTGGGGCGCGCCGAGTTCTTCTCTTCGATAGGGAAGGCCGGGCCATCTCCGATTCCGAGGGGCAGTATGCGATAGGGACTCGCATAGCCGATCTCTCTCGAGACAGTCTGGAGGTGGATGCATGTCTTTCTGGAGAGGCAACGGCTTCGCAGGTGATGTTCACCGGCTCTGATGGTCGCAGGTACAAGACGGGTTATGCTCCTCTATTCTCCGAGGATGGAGCCGTCGTTGCCGGAGTGGCCGTGGATGGCAGCGCGGCGTTCTTCACCGTCCTGTTGGGGCTTGGCCGTAGTCTGGCTCTGCTCGGGCTACTCGGCGTTTTGGCAATCGTGGCTGTCAGCGTCTTCTTCTCTCGCTCCTTGACCCGGCCGATAACGAGCCTTGCAAAGAGCGCCAGAAGGATTGGGGAGGGCGATCTCGGAACGCCCATTTCGAGTGATGGAAGGACTGACGAGATAGGCCAGCTCACCCTGTCCCTGGAGCAGATGAGAGCCAGGCTGGAGGCCCGTGAGCGCGAGCTTCAGATGATGCTCGCGGGCATCGCCCACGAGGTGCGAAATCCACTTGGCGGAATGGAGCTGTTCACGGGGCTATTGGCCGAGGATCTGGCCGGAGACGAGGAGAAGCTCGAGCATCTCTCTAGAGTCCGTAAGGAGCTGGGACACCTAGGTCGTCTCGTGAAGGAGTTTCTCGACTATGCAAGAGAGCGCCCTCTGGATCTAGAGCCGGTATCCGTTGGTTCTCTTCTTTCGGAGGTTCGCGATCTTTGTGAAGCCGAGGCCAAGGAGACGGCTGTCACGATTTCACTCCATCCCGAGCTCGACGAAGAGATCTCGACCAGCACAATCGTGGCCGACGGTGGAGTGGTGCGTCGCGCTCTGCTCAATCTTGCAAGAAACGCCGTTCAGGCCTCGGGCGATGGGGGAAGAGTGATGATTGGAGCGCGCCGTGAGGGAGAAGAGATGGTCTTGTTCGTCTCCGATGATGGCCCCGGCGTCTCCAAGGAACTCGTGGAGAGGATATTCGAGCCCTTCTTCACGACTCGTGAGAAGGGCTCCGGTCTTGGCCTCGCGCTAGTACGCAAGGCCGCCGAGGCGCACAAGGGCCGGGTGAGCGCGGGTGAGTCCGAGGAGGGAGGGGCGCTCTTCGAGGTGCGGCTCCCGGCGGCCTGAGCTTCTATTGGGCCCGCAGGACGACGTCGCGAAGGCGTTTTTGGGAAGGGCTGTTCGTGCGAATGAACCTGATGGCAGTCTGGCTGCTTGTTGCGGTTATCTCCGTCGTGCTTGTCAGGTAGTTGGCGTCTACCGGCGTCGGCGAGTCGAACTGCTGTGCGTTCCACGTGGACCCGCCGTCATTGGAGACCTGCACGGTTAGGGGGCCCTCGTCACCGCTGCCCCACTGCGCCACCTCGAACTCTAGGGTCACCGATCCGTAGGCGGAAAGATCGATGACTGGAGTCTGAAGCGCGGAGTCCGGATTCGTGAAACGCGCGTAGCCGCCCGCTCCGGTCTCCCACGTTATGTTGGTCGCGCTCCAACCCGAAGGCTCCTGTCCGTCTCGAAGGGTCTCGTTGAGTATGCCGGGCTGGCCGGATGGCACGCCGAGAAGGATGACGTCGCGAAGACGTTTCTGTGATGGGCTCTTCTCGCGAGTGAACCGTATGACGACCTGGCTGCCCGTCGCGGTTATTTCCGTCTCGGCCATTACGTAGATGCCGTCGGTGGGTACCGGCGAGTCGTACTCTTGTGCCGTGAAGGTAGCCCCGCCATCATCGGAGACATGGACGGTGACGGGACCATCTCCGCCCATGCCGTACTTCGCCACGTCGAAGATCAGGGTGACGGGGCTGTAGCCGGACAGATCGAGCACTGGGGTCTGGAGGTATGCATCGGTTGAAAGACGTGCGTAACCGCCCGCTCCGGTCTCGAAAACGACATTGCTCGAGCTCCAACCCGAAGGCTCCTGACCATCTCGAAGCGGCTCGTTGAGGATGGCGTCCGATGACACGGGAAGCTGACCGAATAGCTCGGAGCTCCAGCTGTAGCTCTCGATGCACCAGTCCTGACCGCCCTGGATGGGCGCGTCGCTGTGGACATCGTCCCACTCGACCAGGACGGCATCGCGCAGGACGCCGGAGAAGGTCTCGCCGTCGTCGCCGACCTGAAGCACCTCTACCTCTCCCTCGGTGGCGAAGAAGTAGCCGGTCACCTGCCCGTTGCCGTCGATGCGCTCGATGCCGACGCAAAGACCGCAGGTCGAAAGGCTCGCGCCCGTTTCGATGGGATAGATTCCGGGTCCCGTGAAGTTGACGCCGGCATTGAAGTGCCATTCGACAGACAGTACGTCCCATGGAGGGGAGTCGCTGGTGAAGCCGGAGTACAACAAAAGGTTTTGGGACTCGTAGTACTGCGCGTGATGGAGCTGGGCGGAGAAACCGTTCACATCGCAGCCGTTGCCCCCCGCGACGCAGCGGTTGTTCTCGCACGTTTCACCGTCGGCGCAATGGGCGCTTTCCAGGCAATGAACGCAGGTGTTCGTGCTCGAGTCGCAGTAATGGGGCCCGCAATCTTCATGGTTTCTGCAACCGAGGAAGCAGATGTCGAGGCCGATCCCCGGGTCGCGGCAAGCATAGTAATCATCGAGCCGGCAGTCGGATGGTTCGTCACAGGTCAAAAGGCACATGGAGTTGTTGACGCAAACGCTTCCGGCTGGGCAATCGGTGTTGGAACAGTTAATGGTGCAGTAGCCGTTGACCCAGCCATAATCGGGCGAGGCGCACGCTCCATGCTCCCTGCCGCTGCAGTCCCAAGTTCCCTCGCATGGATCACCAACCGTGCCGGAGCCGGTTGCGCCAGGAAGACACAGCCCACGACCTTGGCTGTCCTGACGGCAGATGTAGCCGTCCGACCGGCAGTCGTTGTCACTGGAGCAGGATTTGAAGCAAAGACCCCCGAGGGCACAGAGTGCGCCCGCATTGCAGTGAGCGTTCTCCTCGCAGATGCCGGTGCAATAACCGCTTCTGAAGCCGTCCGGATCCTCGTAGAAGCATAGCTCTCCGTTGCACTGTGAGTCCGTTGTACAGGGAGAGCCGTCCGTGAGGCCTCCGCCCTGGCACTGATAGTCCGTTGTGCACCGCTCGTCATCCGGGCACGGGCCGCAGGTGATGATGTTGCCGCAGCCGTCGGAGTGCCTGCCACACTCGTAGCCTAGCGAGGCGCAGGTCTCGGCTGTGCAGGGAGCGTCGCCGCATCTATTGGGGCCTCCTCCACCGCAGACCTGATCGCCGGGACATTCGCCGCAGTAAACGTTTTCGCCGCAGCCATTGTCGATCTCACCGCACTCGGCGTTGACGTCACTACAGGTAACCGGCACGCAGTCGGCAACGCATTGGCCGTCGAACCTGCATTCGTACCCATCGGGACAGGGCCCGCAGATAATCTGCCTTCCGCAGCCGTCGTCCCAGGTTCCGCAATCCTTGCCTAGATCTTCACAAGTGTGCGGTACGCAGGACGACTCGACGCAGGTGCCTCCCTGACAGACATGGCCGGAGCCGCACTCCCCACAATTGATCGAGTTTCCGCAGCCGTCGCTATGGTTGCCGCATTCGGCTCCCAGGTCGTTGCAGGTCAAGGATACGCACTGCTCCGCCACGCATGTTCCTGCTTGGCAGGCAAACCCGTCGTCGCATGGTCCACAGAAGATGTTGGTGCCGCAGTTGTTGTCGTGAACTCCGCACTCGTGCCCCAGTGAAGCGCATGTCGCCGGGGTACAGTCGGGCTCCTTCTCGCCGCAGCCGGAAAGCAACAGTCCTATTGCGGCGATACAACAGGCGACATAGCGAAGGTTAAGGCTCATCTCCCCTCCTACCTATATTTGGTTTCGCGCGGATTGGGACGCGAGACTCTTTGTTTTATCTGTTGGCGGTAACTACACCTGAGCCAACAATTTTACGGATTTGGAGGCCCGGGTGTCAAGGCGGACTCCTCGCCGATCACAGGCCTGATTGGTGAATGAGCCCCGGCGCTCGAGGGGCCCGAATTCGCGGTCCGAGACGAGCTAGGGCTCGTGATTCGACCAAACCGGATTCGCGAAACGAGGTCGATGGGTCGATTCGGCTCGCGGCGCGGGCAAGTCCGTGGCGCTGCTTGTCGGTGAAGCGGGAGGTAAGCGAACGCGCAGCCCGTAGAAGCGAGGCGCGAGCTTGAGAGAATCGGTGCTTGTGGGCAGGAATACTTCGTTAGTTCGATCTACAGCAGCGAATACCACTTGTCTCATCGCCTAGATGTCTCTCGAGACCAGAGCGATGCGAAGCTCGCAAAATATTCGAGCGGCTGAAGTAAGCACCACCGCGGGCGACCTTGTCGTACCCACGAGCCGGGTCAATCCGAGCGCTGCCATCGGCCAAGGTTTGTTCATAGCTGTCGAACCAATCGTCCTCTACCCAATCGAAGACGTTGCCCAGCATATCCAAAACGCCGTACGGGCTTGCGCCGTCAGGCCTTGATCCGATCGATGAAGTCGTGCCGGTTCCGCATCCTCGTCCAGCAGCCACTCCTTCTTCGTTGAATACGGCATGCTCACAGGTTACTGGCTCGTTGCCCCAAGGATACTTGTTGCCATCGAGTCCGCGGGCCGCCTTTTCCCACTCCGCCTCGGTGCATAGTCTCTTGCCCATCCAGGCACAGTAGGCGCGTGCCTGATCCCAATCGACACACGTGACGGGGTGGTCCTCCGACCTGTTTGCGGTGCAATAAGAAGAAGGGCTCGTGCATGCGCCGGCATTTACGCAGCCTTGGTACGAGCCGACAGTGACTTGGTTCTCGTCGATGAAGAACGAGGGAACGAATACCTCATGATATGGAAGCTCCGTGGCCGCACATTCGTCATCTACGTCCTCGTTGCAGCCCATCATGAAGGGGCCGTAGGGAACGTGGCACATGCCGTCGGTGCATTGAGGCCCCCAGACATCGGAAGTGCAAGGCTCGTCCTCGCCGCACTGGGAATAGGGGGTCCAGACGATGTTGTCCAAAACGATCTGACGGTTACCTGCCATACTCGGTGGAATGCGAATCTCTAGCTCCACATCCCCCGACGCAAACAGAGGTGTTGTCGAGTCGAAGCGGAGAACGGTGTCGTCTTCGCCGCTGTAGCCGAACTCGGGACCAAACGTCTCAACGAGCTGACCGTCTATCAGCATCTCCAAGTAACGGTCATTGGAGCCGCTGAAGGCCTTGCGTACGTCTATCCAGATCTCATGGATACCACCTGGAATAGTCGCGCGCAGGCTCGACCCCTCATCGCCGCGCCGAAGCATTACCCCGGGCCCATCAATCGCAAAGTCGCCTTCGTCCCTAGCATGGACATAGGACCAGGTCACTCCAGAAACGGTTCCCTCGAACGTATTGTCCACGTAGACATGGGTCGTAGTAGGCCGGTTATCGAATGTTTCGTGGAAGAACACGACATCGAAGTCACCGGGTTCGACGTCTCCCCACGGGTCTTGGTGCTCGTTGCCCACTAGGCTTCTGTCGCGAAGATCCATGCCGGAATGGTCATCCGACTGAAACACCCCCTCGGGGCAGCAACCAGCTAGAAGAAGGATCGTGGCCGCGAGAAGCGATGGCAAGAACAAGCTTCTTATCATGTCCGATATCCTGGGATGAAGTCCTCGAACAGTGCGAGGTCAATGCTCCTGGCCCAGCTAGCAAAACCCATGCCGGCGCTCCGCATCCGGAACATGCTCGAGGCCGGGAGGAATAAAGGTCCTAATTTGAACTGGTTGGCTAGCTATGCTTCGTCAAGCTAGGCATCAGCTTCTGGGTCGTGCTTTCGGCGTCCGTTTTCGGCTGGTAGAAGGATGCACCAGATCTTGTGTCATTGTTCAGAGATTGAATGCCTGGGGCACCGCTGGAAAAGAGCTTCTGCCTCTTATGCAACTGCCTGTTGAGCAGGTCGGCATGCTCCCGCTACGCTGCGCCCGCACCTGGAGGAGGCGCGCAACAAGGCTCATTCTCTCCGAGCATGCGCTCCAATGCGATCCTGTTCTCGTAAGCTCCAGTAGATCCACGGCCCTGCTCGTGCGTCCACCTTCTCGTAGACCGGTCTTGGCGCCGGAGCCGGCGGTGGAGCATATGATGTCAGGCATGCGGATATTCGTGTGGGTGCTGGTGACGTTCGGACTGATGGTGATCTGCGCTCGGGGCGATGCGGACTCGCTGGGGATTTCTCTCCTCTTCCTGTGCCTTGGCGCCATGCTGCTGGCGGGAATCATTGTTGGTTTTCGGCACCTTGCTGGAAGCGGCGACCCTGGCACACGGCTTCCATCGGCGATGGCTCGGGTTGCGGCCGGTCTCGGCGGCTTGGTGATCGGATGGCTGGCGAGCGCGGCAGCGGCACGTTTCTGGCACTTGGCTCTGCCCACTCCACATCCGTCGGGTTTCTCCAACTTGATCAATGGAATGGTGTTGTTCCTGGGCAACTGGTTGGTGCTCATGCCGGTTTCCGCCGCCCTGGGCACGTGGGCGCTCACCGAGAGAGTGGTCGGCCTCCCCGACAACCGTGGTCGTCGTGCGATTCTCACCGTTACGCCCGCGCTTCTGGTGACTATCTTCGGCTTGTTCCTCGTGGACGGTCGGCTAGTTATCCTCAACGTCATTGCATGGACGCTGGCCCTTGGTGTTCATCAGGGCCTGGTGGCACTGCACTTGGCGCGTGGAGGCTCGTCGTCATGGCCGTTTTGAACCCTGTGCCATGCGGGCCGCGCGATCCGCCCGCCACTGTTCTCTTCTCTCGTCCTCGAAAGCCGCCTCGCAGCTCATCGAGGATCTGGCGATGCGCGGCTTGTGGTTGGCGGTGCATGCGGACCGCGGTCAGCGTCCCGTCCAAGAGAAATGCCGCGATTCACACCTCTGCTCGCCGCCTGCCGCGCGCGCATCCCCCGCTCGCGACGCAAATGCAAACACCTCGGCTCTCTTTGCGATATCATCCCTGGGCATGGCAACCATACTCGTCGTCGACGACAACGAGACCATGCGCGAGGGCATGGCCATATCACTGCGCAAGGTCGGCCACGAGGTCGTGACGGCTTCGGGCGGTGAAGCGGCGATAGCGGCGTTCAAGAAGAGCCCTCAGGATCTGGTCGTCACCGATCTCAAGATGGAGCCGGTGGACGGCATGGCCGTGCTTGAAGCGGTAAGGAAACTGGCGCCCGATGCCATGGTGATGATGGTCACCGGCCACGGCTCGGTACCGGTAGCCGTGGAGGCGATGAAGCTTGGAGCCTTCGACTTCATCGAGAAGCCGGTGGAGCTGGACGTCCTGCGGGCGAAGGTCGACAAGGGTTTGGAGATGGCCGCGATGCGCGCTCGTACAGCGCGTCTGGAAGAGGAGAACGCGTATCTTCGAGAAGCCGCCGGCTCGCTTGGGGGGCTCGATGCCCTGGTTGGTGAAAGCCAGGAGATGAAAGGTCTCATGGATGCGATCACCAAGGTCGCGCGTACCGACGCCAATACTCTCGTCCAGGGAGAGTCCGGGACCGGAAAGGAGCTTGTCGCCCGTGCGCTCCATGCCCTTTCGCCCCGAAAGAATGGGCCTTTCGTGACGGTCAACTGCGGGGCCCTTGCCGAGTCCCTGCTGGAGAGTGAGCTGTTCGGCCATGAGAAGGGGGCCTTCACCGGTGCCATCAAGCGAAAGAGCGGTCGTTTCGAGCTTGCCGATGGCGGCACTATATTTCTCGATGAGATAGGTGATCTTAGCCCTGGCCTTCAGGTGAAGCTCTTGAGGGTTCTTCAGGAGAGGGCCTTCGAGCGCGTAGGTGGCGAGCGCACGATATCCGTCGATGTGCGGGTTGTGAGCGCCACCCACAAGGATTTGAAGGAGGAGGTCGGGGAGGGCCGTTTTCGTGAAGACCTCTTCTACCGCCTGCACGTCGTACCCCTTCGGCTTCCTCCGCTTCGCGATCGCGGAAAGGACGTGGTGGTTCTGGCCCGGCATTTCACCGAACGAATCGGACGCCGTATGGGACGGGAGGTGGCGGGTCTGACCGAGGAAGCGGAGAAGTTATTGCTTCGCTACGGTTGGCCTGGAAACGTGCGCGAGCTTGAGAATGCGATCGAGCAGGCAATGGTCTTCGCCGAAGGCGATCGTATCGACTCCAACGATCTGCCGAGCTACCTGCAGGACGGTCCGGGCGCCGATCCCCTGTCTTTGCCGTCCGGCGAGATACCGCTGCCAGAGGTGCTCGAGGATCTGGAGCGCCAGCTAATCCAGCGGGCCTACGAGCAGGCTGGAGGCGTCAAGACCGAGACGGCCAGGCTTCTTGGGATCAAGACGAGCGCGCTCTACTACAAGCTGGACAAGTACGGCATTGGCGAAAGAGGCAGCGGCAGCGGGGCTGCCTGACCGTCGATCCAGCAGGACGAGACATTAGTCCAGGCGGAACACGAGTCGAGCTTCTTGGTTCGCTGTGATTAGTACGGTCTGCTCCTGGGAAGCACCCGACGGTGGATTGACGACGCGTACGAGGTGACGGCCCGTGGGTACCTCGAGATCTCGAACGGGAGAGTGGCGGCCGGTGTACTCGCCGTTCAGATAGACTCGGCACCAAGGCATGCAGTTGACTACTAGAGTGCCCGTAGCCGCCGGCCGTCTTGGAGCGGGCGGGGGGGCTGCCTCGATGTCGGCCTTTGCTTCGGCGGGCTCCGGCTCCTTGGTGTCCTTGGTTGGAGCGGGAGTGGGCCGAGGGCTGGGAGCTTCAGGCGGCGGTTGCCTCGGTTGCCGCGGAGTCCTCGCGACCTTCTTGGTCTCTTGAGGTCGTGCCGGCTTCTTCTCCTCGAGCTGGGCTGGTTCCTTCGAGGCTTCCTGCTCGGGCTCTGCCGCCTCCGTTTCTGTTTCGACCGGTGAGCTGGCGACTTCGGTTTCACCGTCCATCGGCTCCTCTTGCTTGCCGGTAACGGCTATTGGCTCCTCCAATGCGCTTTGAGGAGCCCCACCTCTGGAACCCAGCATATAGGTGCCCGTGCCCACGGCCACGAACCCGACGAGGACCGCGGCCACCAAGGCATATCTTCGCCCGGCCAGAGCGCGGGCGGCGACTACTTCGTCGTCTTCGATGGAGTCTTCCGGCTTCTCCGGCGTGGGCAAAAGAAACTCGTCATTCACGGAGACTGGGACGAAGTCCAGGTCGTCGATCTCTGTTTCCGACGTCTTCCCGGGCCGGTGTGCCTCATTCGCCGGACTATTCTCATCTCGAGGTGGGAGCCCGGGAGGAGGCGTCATTGTGGTCCCGACATTTGGGACGGGGGATCCTCCTTTGGAAGGTGACGAAGGATGCTCCTTGCCGCCGAGCCCATCGACGATCGGGACCTCTCCGCGCGCGAGTCTCATCTGCACCTCGATGCGATCCTCCCCCGCCAGGTGCCGAAGGTAGTCTTCAAGGCTGTCGGTCGAACGGGCATACGTTCTTGCCGACAAGAAGTCCTCGAAGGAGTGTCGCATTTGCCTCGCGGAGCGAAAACGACGATCCCGGTCCCGTTCGAGGGCGCGCATGACGATCTCGTCTATTTGTTCGGGAATGGCGGGGTTCTTCGCTCGAGGTGGTGGTACGGGATGCTCCATTACAGACTTGATGACGGCGAGCTCGTTGTCTCCTCCGAACAGTGGCTCGCCCGTGAGAAGCTCGTGGAGAATCACACCAAGAGCAAAGATATCGCTTCGTTGATCGAGCTCGAGGCCGCTGATCTGCTCGGGCGACATATACCTGTACTTGCCCTTGAGAACGCCGGTGCGTGTCTGCATGAGCTTGCCCTCGGCCTTGGCTATGCCGAAGTCGAGCACCTTCACCACGCCCTGATAGGTGACCATGATGTTCGAGGGGGACACGTCCCGGTGGACTATGTTCAGAGGCTTGCCGGCGCCGTCTGAAAGGGTATGGGCGTGGTAGAGCCCCTCGCAGGCTCCCGCTATGATTCGGGCGCATACCTGCGGCGGTATCTGTTGGCCTTTTCGCTTCGCGAGGCGTTGTATGGAGCCCAGGTCTTCGCCCGCCAGGTACTCCATCGCCAGGTAGTACGCGCCTTCGGCTTCGCCGAAATCGAAGACCTGTACGATGTTCGGATGGGAGAGCAGCGCCGCGAGGCGTGCTTCGTCCAAAAACATTTGGACGAACTCTTGGCTCTCGGAGAGATGAGGCAGGATTCGCTTGAGGACGACGGTCTTCGCAAAGCCTTCCGGGCCTTCCTGACGGGCAAGAAAGATCTCCGCCATTCCGCCCGCGGTCAGCGGCCGCAGTAGCCGGAAACGGCCAAAGGTGCGATCCGATGTCATCGAACCCAATGCTCCCAGTGGATCGAGCCCGCGTCAAGCTTGCTTCCGCCTGCGCTTTTGCACCCTTAGAGGTTTGACCTGCGTTTGCCTGCAAGCCGATAATCAGTCAGCTTGAGGTTCGAACCAAACGGGAGAGCACGATAATGAAACGAGCGATGAGCTTGCAAGCCTTCTTTTCTTTGGCATTCCTTCTTGCCTTCCCTATGGCGGCTCTCGCCGACGATCCTCCCCTCGATTCACAAGGTGTGCTCATCGTCGATGTGGACAGCTCTCCCTTCCTTCTTTCGACAAGCGAGGTCTACCAGTCGGTAGTAGTGGAAGAAGGCGCCTCCCTAGTAGTGAATGCCACCTTGACCGTGCTCGAGGACATGATCGTAAGAGGTGATGGCGAGGTCACTCATGGCTCCGAGATGACTACGTCTCGTTTGATCGTGGAGGGCGCGCTGGAGATCGAGACCGGCGGCAAGATAGACGTCTCCGGAAAAGGGCTCGGCGAGAACCGTTACTTCGATGCGGCGACGGGACAGATCATGTCCGGCGTGCCTCGCTATGCAGGTGGCAGCCACGGCGGCCTCGGTGGGGGAAGCAGCCGCTCGGTGTACGGAGACCCGCGCAGCCCAGGGTTTTTAGGGTCCGGAGGGGGTTATGGCAGCACCTCGTCAAACCGGGGTGGCCCCGGCGGAGGCATGATGCGCATTACCGCCGGCGAGCTTCTAGTCAACGGGAGCATTCGTGCCGATGGGATGGCGGGGCACTCGAGCGCCGGCGCTGGTTCCGGCGGCGCGCTGCGCATAGATGCCGCCACGATCTCCGGCTCCGGCATCATATCGGCGGTAGGCGGGGCAGCGTCCAGAGGAGGCGGGGGAGGCCGAATCGCGGTCTTCTACGAGGTCGACTCCTTCGAGGGCTACTTCACGGCAATGGGCGGATCCGGAAGCAGCTCGAGCGGCGGGCCGGGAAGCGTGTATGTAAAGAGTGCCGACGGCCAGCTCACTATCGAGAATGGCTATGCCCCTCTCGACGGTACGGTGGATTACCAATCCGTCGAGCTACGCTCGGGCGCGGTTGCCAACCTCACTGGTAGCCCGGAAGTCATCGAGCCGATTGTCGTGACCGATGGAGCCCGGATGGTCATCGGTAGCGGCGATAGCTTGAACAATTTGACCGTCTCTCCGGAGATTCGCGGCCGCTTGGTCATCGAGAGCGCCATGACGTGGCCCGAGTCTCTTACGATCCATGGCGAGCTCGTCATCAACGTTCCTTTGACGATAGAGGGAGAACTCATCGTACAGGATGGTGGAAACGTATTTCACTATCGGGGCAGGAGCTTCGAGCTGATCACTACCGAGAGGGTCTGGGTCCGTTCCGGAGGTTCGATCGATGTTACCGGCCTCGGTCTGGACTCGGGCTGGTACCACGATCCGAATACCGGCGCGCCATCCAGCGGTGCTCCTCGCTACTCCGGCGGCAGCCACGGAGGGCGAGGCGGAGGCAACAGCATCGCGACCTATGGAGATCCCAAGGGTCCTGTCTTCGTCGGTTCCGGCGGCGGATATGGTTCGACCAGCTCAAACCTCGGGGGGCGAGGTGGCGGTTCGATTCGCATCAATACTCCTGTCATGCAGGTGGAGGGGAGCATCCGCGCTGACGGTACCGTCCGGCATAGCAGCGGTGGAGGCGGCGCTGGAGGCAGCATCTTCTTGACGGTGGATAGCCTCACCGGCAGCGGTACGATCACGGCGGTTGGAGGAGCGGCCTCCAACGGCGGAGGGGGAGGGAGGATCGCTGTTTTTCACGAGGCCTCCACCTTTTCCGGCAGCTTTTCGGTGCTCGGTGGTGCCGGCAGCTCTACAACCGGAGAGCGTGGATCTCTTCATTTGGAGGATGCGCAAGGAAACCTGATTGTCCAAAACGCTCACGTCAGAGTTTCCGGCGCCGACAGTTACAACAGCATCGAGTTGCGAGAGGGCGGCTGGCTCATCGTCGGCGGCGCCGCGAGCATTTCCGAGCAGATTGTCGTGTCCGCTGGATCACGCCTGGTGCTCGCGACAGGGCAGATCTGGGATGGGATATCCATCAATCCCAACATAGAAGGAACGCTTGTCTTGGACTCGGTAGTCACCTGGCCCGAGTCTCTCTTTGTGGGAGGTCTCTTGATCGTGAATCAGCCTTTTTCCGTCGAGGGTGATCTCGAGGTGATGGAGGGCGGGACGGTTCGCCACGACAGGGAAAGGAGCCAGGCGGAGTTGACGGCGACGGGCACCATCTGGGTCAAACCCGAAGGACGGATCGACTTGAACGGCTGGGGCTACGACCGGCGAAGGAGCCTGGATCCCGCCACGAGTACCGTAGTTCAGACCCCCAATGACACTGGAGGTAGTCACGGTGGGCGGGGCGGCGGAAACAGCCTACCCACCTATGGCGACTCGAGACGTCCGATCGATATCGGCTCTGGTGGGGGAAGAGGTGTGTCTACCTCGACACCGGGCCGGGGCGGCGGAAGAATCGCTCTAGATGCCCCAACGGTGCGAGTGGATGGAACCATTTCCGCCGACGGCACCAATGGCGGCGGAAGCCGAGCAGGTTCGGGGGCCGGAGGCAGTATCCTCATCGAAACATCGACGTTCACTGGTACGGGCTTCATTTCCGCTCGTGGCGGCAGCTCGGCCTACGGTGGCGGCGGCGGCAGGGTAGCTGTCTACTACGACTCTTCCACCTACAACGGAGGCTTTTCGGTCGTTGGTGGGACGGGAGGCAGCGGAAGTGGAGAGCCGGGAACTCTCCATGTAGAGGATCCCGCCGGGAACCTCATCGTCGAGAACGCAACGATTACTCTCGGTGCGGGTGACGTGTACAACAGCGTGGAGCTTCGCCCTGGAGGGGCGCTGGTGCTGGCGGGATCCGCCGCGGTCCATGAGGAGATCGTCGTCGGGGAGGGAGCGCGTCTGGACATCGCGGCCACCGAGGCTTTCGAGAACATCGCGGTCAGCCCCAGAGTAGACGGCACACTCGACATAAACGCTCCTTTCACTTGGCCGGAGGGTCTACGCATATTCGGTACCCTCCGAGTGAACCGGCCGCTAACCGTAAACGGAGATCTCGAGATCGAAAGCGGCGGGATCGTGCGCCATTACAGGGAGGAGGCCCGCGCCGAGATCGAGACGACAGGGACGATCTGGGTGAAGTCCGGTGGAGCGATCAACCTCGACGGTTGGGGCTACGACAGGCGCAGGCGTTACGATGCCGAAACCAACGATGTCGCCAGCACCCCCAACGACACAGGGGGAAGCCACGGAGGCCGGGGCGGAGGTAATAGCTCGCCGACCTATGGCGACCTGCGAAACCCCGTACACATGGGTGCCGGGGGAGGTCGGGGGGTTTCAACCTCCACGCCGGGCCGGGGCGGCGGCCGCATCGCCCTTCGGGCCGGGACTGTTCGCGTTGACGGCAACCTTACCGCCAATGGGACCAACGGCAGCGGAAGCCGTGCGGGCTCGGGTGCCGGCGGAAGCATTCTCATCGATGCCGACCTCATCGCGGGGGCGGGTCTCATTTCCGCCAAAGGCGGCGCCTCCGCGTACGGCGGCGGCGGAGGTCGAATCGCCGTCTTCTACGACACGAATGAGTTCACGGGCACCATGGATTGGCGGGGAGGCAACGGCTCGTCCGGTAATGGAGAGGACGGAACTCTCTACTTCATCAGCAACGCGGGTGACCTGATAATGGATGGCATTACCGCGAGCATCGATGGCTCCGATAGCTACCGCTCGGTCACCTTGAAGAATGGGGCGATCCTGGAGGTGGATGGGCCGGCCTCGGTAGCAGAGCCCATCTTCATAGACGAGGGAACGACGATTCGGCTCAACCGCTGGGACGGCGCGGAGAACCTGATCATCTCCGAGCAGATAGACGGCACTTTGGAAGTCCACGACGATGTATCCCTGCCCACATCTCATGTTCTCTCGGGCAGAATGGTCGTGAACGCTCGCCTGGAGCTAGAGAATCTAGAGGCTCTTCCAGGCTCGATAATCACTCACGAGCCCAGGGTGACGAGCATGCACCTCGTCGTTGCCGACACTCTTCGTATCGAGACGGGCTCGATAGTAGACGCAAACGGTCTCGGTCTTCTCGGCGGGCCCACCGCGGGCTTCGGTGAGCGGGGCGCAACGGTGGACGCCGCCACGGGCCAAATCGTGGCGGGATCGGCGAGGCACGCCGGAGGCAGCCATGGAACCAGAGGGGGCGACTACCTCGGCGGCGATGACGAAGGGTACGCCGCGCCTTCCTACGACGATCCCTTGGACCCCAGGTTTCCTGGCGGCGGTGGTGGTCAGGGCGAGACCGAGGAGCTGGCCGGTGGCACTGGAGGAGGAGTCGTACGCATCGACGCGCAGGTCTTGGTGCTCGACGGCACCATCGAGGCCAGCGGCAGGGCGGGAGCAGAGGGAGAGCCGGGAAGCGGTGGCGGCGCGGGCGGCAGCATCGTCTTGACGCTGGGCGAGTGGCGCGGCTCGAGCAGCGGGCGCGTAGTCGCCGCCGGCGGCAACGGAGGCACCGTGGCCGCTGGTGGAGGCGCCGGCGGCCTCGTTAGGATCATCGTGGCCCTGGATCTCTTCGAGGGATCCATCCATGTGCCGGGCGGCTCCGGTGGCTCCGGCGCGGCGGACGGTCTGATTGGAGACGAGGAAGGCTCGCCTCCGATCATCCGCAGGCAGGCCAACGAATATGCTGTCGTTGGAGTTCCATATGCCTATGGTACCGATGGTCATGCCATCGCCGCCGGCAGTGCCCCGATCCAATGGAACCGTGTCAGCGGCCCCGAAGGCTTCAACATCGACAGGAACACGGGCCGGATCACCTGGATCCCACGGGAGGTCGGGGATGAGGCGGTCACGATAGCGGCGAGCAACTCGTTTGGCTCCGATACCTACACATTCGAGGTCGCCGTTCGGGAGTCTTCGGATAGTAGGCCTACGGCGATCGCCCAGGTATCTCCCGATGCCGGCTCCGTCCCTCTCGACGTCATGGCCGATGCTTCCTTGAGCCAATCCGATCCCGACTTCCCGATTACTACCTATCGATGGGATTTCGGGGATGGCAGCGAACATGTTCATGCCATCGAGACGGAGCACACCTATCAGCAGCCCGGTGGGTATCTCGTTCGCCTAGAGGTGATAAACACCCTTGGCCTGTCCGATGAAAGCGTGCACTCGATCTCCGTGGAGCGCCCTGATGGAGCCCGGCCACCCTCGGCTCGTATCGTGGCCACGGCCACCGAAGGAACCGAGACACTAACGGTTGGTTTCTCCTGTGATTGTCGCGATGGTTCCAGTCCAATAGTCGGCTACCGTTGGGACTTTGGGGATGGAAGCCTCTCGGACGCGCAGGAGATCGAGCGATTGTTCGGACCTGGTGGACACGAGGTCCGACTGACCGTCTTCGATGACGAGGGACTCTCCGCCACCGATAGGGTGTTCATCAGCGTCAGTGACGGCGAGAACCTTCCGCCCGTAGTTGTGGCGCAGGCGCTGCCGGTATCCGGTCCGGCACCGCTTTCGGTTCAGTACAGGGCCTCTTATGCCGACCTGGATGGAGAGGTGGTCGATGCCGTTTGGAGATTCCCCGATGGAACAACCTCGCGCGACCTCCAGCCCGTGTACCTTTACGAAGATCCCGGCAGCCAAGTGGCGACGATAACGGTAACGGATGATGGCGGGCTCGTCTCGACGGCCACGGTCGAGGTGACCGTTACCGATGCCGAGGGTCTCGTGCCTCCGAGGATTCTCTCGGTCCCGTTCGAGACGGCCGTCGTCGGTGAGCCTTATCGCTACAACGAAGAGGGCCGGGCTCTCGCCCGAGGAGACCGACCCTTGAGTTGGTCGCTGGGTCGCCGTCTGGGGGACGAGATCGTCGGAGTACCAGACGACATGACCGTCGATTCCGTTACAGGCGCCATCTCTTGGACTCCGACAGCCGACCAGATAGGCGAGCAGACCGTGACTCTGGCAGTCAGCAATGCCGCGGGGGCGGATCTCCAGGAGTGGGTGGTGAAGGTGACCGATGGCTCCGCCGAGAGTGGCGGCTGTGGCTGCACGGGTGCGGGTGAGGGGGCCGGACCCCCGTGGGCCCTTCTCGCCCTGCTTGGCTTGTTTCTCTTTGGAGCGGGGCAAAAAAGAAAAGAAAGAGATGCGACGAGCCAGTAGCTACTCAATCGTTCGGCTGTTGCCGTTTTCAGCGCTTGCCTTCTCTGCTCGGCCCACGCTCCAAAGCAGGCTCCAGGCCAAGAAGCGCAAGCTGCGTTCGCCTGCAAAGGCGAGAGAGAAAACACCTGGAGGCCAAGAGATGAGGATGGGAAGAAGAGCGTTCGCCTTGAGTCTTCTTCTCGCGGCTTTTCCGCTGCAAGTCCACGGAGCGGCCGAGGTTCTCTCCAAGGACGGTGAGGCCGCGCGTCCAGAGAAAGTGCTCGTCCTCGAGCAGGTGGTCATGGGTGAGGTCGACGAGCGGCTGGCGGCGCGGCTTCATGAGCTCTTCTTGATGGAGCTCGAGTCCGCGGGCCTGCGGCGCCTTCCGGATGAGGAGCTTTCGGCCCTGCGTGAAGGAGCGCGGCGAGTCGAGCCTCCATGTCTCGAAGAGGCTCGAAGGCTCCTCGAGGCCGGGAAGGAGCACTGCCTGAACTTCAGATTCGAAGAAGGCCGCGAAGCTCTCACGAGGGCAGAAGATGCTTTCCTGGACGCCTTGCCGGATACCGGTGAGCCCGACCTATTGATCGAGACCCTGGCGTACAAGGGAGCCTGCGCCATGGATCATGACGATGACGAGGGGTATCGAGAAGCATTCTCGAAGCTGCTTACTCTATCACCCGATCATCGGCTCGATGAGCGCCTCCATGCCCCCAATGTGATTCATGCCTTCGAGGATGTGCGCCACCAGGTGCGCTCGGTGCCCCGTGTTTCCTTTACGGTGACCTCGGCTCCTCCCCTTGCGACAGTGACTCTGAACGGGGTTCGAAGAGGCGAGACGCCCATTACCCTGACCGGCCTTTTGCCGGGTCGCCACGCGCTTCGTGTCGAGGCGGCGGGACATGATCCATGGTCGGGAGTCGTGGAGGTCGGACCCGACGGAGGAACCAAGGAGATTCACCTGGATCAGGCGAGGGCAGGGGACGATCTAAGGGCACTTGAAAGGGAGGCCTCCGGCGAGGGTGAACGGGCTTTGATGGCGCGTCTTGGCGGATCTCTTGCGAAGGGCGCTTCGGTGGATGCCGTCGTACTGACGGCTTTGAAGCCGATTAGCGCGGGCTATGTCTACTCAGTGGCCCTCGTGGATACCGAGGGCCGGTCGAACGTTGCTTGGTCTGTCATCGACGAACACTTTCTTAGGGCACCGATGACAGTCGAGGCTCTAGCAGAGAGTTTGCTCGAAAGCGCCGGTCCGGCATATGTCGCAGCGCCTGTTCCCGAGCCCAAGGATGAGGTCGATTTCGAGGATCGATTGCTCGGTCTGTTGCCCCCCCTGGTGGACGATCCGGCGCGGGTCGCAAGACGCGGTTTTTTTGCCAGGACGTGGTGGCTTTGGGCTGGTGCGCTGATGCTCGGCGCCGGCGCGGCGGGCGCCTACGTGTATGGCATAGGGGAAACGGAGGTTGAAGAGCCATGGCGGGTGGGCGTCAGCATCGAGGTGGAAAGATGAGAACCATGCCCATGTCATCATCATTGCTGCTCCTTGTTTCACCGGCGCGTGTCTTTTCGAGAGCGCTCTGGCGGGACCGTCTCGGAATTGAGGGCAATCGTCCAGAGGTGGCCCCTTCTCTCGCCCTATTGCTGGCTATTTGCATTTTGCTTTCTGCGGGATGCGAGCGAACCGTCATGGTACCTGGGCCAGTGACCGACATGGATGTGAAGCTTCGAGTCGCCACGGACCCCGACGCCCTCGAAGGAGCTCCGGAGCCCATAGCGTCATTCACTCTCGAGCTGCGAACCTCCAATCCCGAGAAGGTCCGCCTGCGGCACGTTCCCTTTTCGTCCAACGATCACGCGGTCTCGGATGACGAGGCGTTCGAGGATCTCGACGAGGCCACCGAGGCGACACTGACGGTGTGGGCCATGACGGCGATTAGCGGGGAGCGGTATAGTGTCGCAAGAAGCGGCCCCTTCCTGCTCGAGCCCGAGGAGCCGGTCAGCCTCTCGCTCCTTCTCGCTGTCGCCGATGCTTGGACACGGCTCGACCTATCCGAGGCTCGCGCCAATGGAGCCGCTTCCGCGCTGCCCGATGGCCGGGTGCTCCTGGTCGGCGGACTTGACGATGCGGAGCTGGAGTCTCCGGTGATCTTCGATCCCCGCAAAGGGGAGCTCGTGGTGCTCGAGGAAGGACCTCGAGCCGTTCACCCAACTTTGGTGAGTATGTCCGGTGGCAGAGTCCTCGTCGCCGGCGGCCTCGACCTGGAAGGGAATGTTCTTTCGGAGGCCTGGCTCTTCGACGGAACGGAGTTCTCCAGGCTGCCCGTCGATGTCCATGCTCACTTCGCCGGAATGGGCGTCTACCTTTCCTCGCACAACGATGTCGTTCTCATCGCGGGAGGGTATCCGGTCGCGCCTGGCGATGATGCGTCCGCTTCGGCGACCGATGAGGTTAGCGTACTCACCTTCGATGCAACGGGGGATGTAGAGGTCGAAGGAGCCACCCTACCCGCTCCGAGGGCGGGAATGAGCGTGACGCCTCTTCGTGACGTAGCCGAGGAAGCAGTGCTCTTGGCGGGCGGGCGTGAAAGACTGGATGGCCCCATGGAGGCTAGTGTCTTCGTTGCTCGCCTCGACCCTGGTCTCGAGATTCTGCCGGCTTCTCACGGTGCAAGCGGTACGGTTACGACACTGCCCGAGGATTGGATCGAGCACGGTGCGGCCGCGATAGACAACGGTCATGTTCTCGTCCTGGGAGTGACCTCCAATGGAGGCGCCTCTTCCGGGCTGGTGTTCTCGCCGCTTGTCAGCGACCCAGGGGCTTTCGTTCCCGTAAGCATCAGCGGGGCCAGCATGGAGTGGAACGGCGAGCCTCTCCTCGCGTCTCTTCCCGACGGCAGCGTCTTGGTGGTGGGCCCTGCCGGCTTGCCGACCCGTCTTTCGAGCGTCCGAGTGGACGTGGATCTCGAGGAGAGGGACGGAATGCCGGAGCGAGCTCTACTAAGAGTGAATAGTCTCGGCCCCCTGCATGACAGACAGCGAGTCGGGGGTGAGCTTGTGGCCATGGCCGAAGGCTCGGTCATGCTCCTGGGTCAGGGAGTGCGCCCAGGCTCGGGGGAGGCCGACAATGGCGGTGGAGAGGAGTATCAGCCTCGAGCCGTCGAGATCTTCGTCCCTTGCCGGGACGAGCTGCACTACGGCGCTTGCCTCGAATCCGGTCCTTGAGCAAAGACTCCGAACACTCCAAGATGCTCATCGGTGCTTTGGGTGCGACCCAAGGTTTTTCGCACAAACATACGCCGGAGTGGGGTATCATGAGCTTTGTGAAAAGCTATAGACGAGTATCGATCCTAGTTGTCTCGATTGCGCTCTTTGGGAGCCAATCGAGCCTTGCCGGTCAGGATCTGTCCTGGGACATCCGTCCTCCTACCGATGAACGTGGGCCAGCCCTTGTCGTCACGGTGGCAAAGCCAGTCGAGGAGTTCGTCTTGAATCTCACTCGTACGGGGGCGGATGGTTCCAAGGAGGAGATCACCTTGAGGCCGAGCCTGCGACCTGGGCGGCAGAACGTCGTGCAACTTCCACAGCGTGAGGGACGCTCAAGGTGGGCGGGGACGGTGGAGGTCCGATTCGCCGATGGGACCGAAGGCCGCTCGCCGATCTCCTTTCAAACGCAGTGGGCCTCGGCGATGAGGATAAACGAGAGCGCGACCCCGGAGCAGGTCAAGGCCGGTAAAGTCGTTCTTACCGCAACCCATCCAGTGAAGAAGGCCCACGTGCGGATAACGGGTGAGCATGGCCGCTTGCTTCACGAGAGCGATACCGATTTTGGGGGCGCATCTGCTGGAACGCCTCTCGAGATCAGC
>SKWY01000258.1 GCA_007128675.1 Deltaproteobacteria bacterium
AAAAGCCTTCATCTTGGTCCTCTCGGTTGGGCTTCTTTGGGCCATTGCCGATCAATGGACGAAGTACCTGGCCGTTCGGGATTTGACTCATCTGTTTTCGGAGGAATCCGGCCTTATCGAGAGGGTTCGCCTCTTCTACTCGACCCATGATCTTCGGCGCATCGCCAAGCCGCCCATCGAGATCATTCCCGGCTTCTGGAATCACATTTACGTGCAAAACCCCGCCGGCGCTTTTGGGCTTCTATCCGGGCTAGCGGATGGTCCGCGGCGATTGTTCTTCACCGTCGTTGCGCTCTTGGCATCGGCGGGCATTCTCTACTTCTCCACGAAGAACTACGGCAAGGGGATGCTGCCCTCCCAGCTCTGTTTCGCTCTCGTTTTCGGAGGGGCTGTCGGTAATCTAATGGATCGAGTCGTCCACGGGTACGTCATCGACTTCATCGATTGGCATGTCACCATTCGTGGTACTACTCACCACTGGCCGGCCTTCAACCTTGCCGATGTAGGGATCGTGGTCGGAGTTTTCGGCATTCTCCTGTTGTTCAACTTTGGACCCGAGCCGGCTAGGGAAGGCGAAGACAAAGCGTCTCGGGAGGAGCAGGCGGAAGCAGGCTAATCTAGTTAGGATCCAGGCGAAGACATGCTCCCCGTACTCTACGAGATAGTTCTTGGGCCCACCAATGGAACGGTGGTGCTTCTTGTTTTGGCGCTTGCCATCCCCGCGCTCTTTGCCTGGCGGGCAAAAAAGGACGCTGATGCCGGGTTCGTCGAGAAGACTCGCTGGAAGAAGGTGCTGGCCGGTGGAGTCGGGGTTGGTGTAGGTGCCGTCGCTCTCTTCATACAGCCATGGACTTGGGAAGAGCCCCTGGAGATCCCGCTGCATACCTATGGCCTGATGATTGCCTTGGGTTTTTTATCGGGCATTTGGGTGGTGATGAGAGAGGCCAAACGCCAGGATCTGGATCAGGCCCACGTGATGGATATTGCTTTCTGGGCGCTTCTTTTTGGTTTGATCGGCTCTCGCGTTCTCTTCATCCTGGTCAATACGGACCAGTACTTCGGCGCCAACTTCATGAGCTCCATCGACCTTGGAGGGCGCACACTCCGGATCCCGACAGTCCTGGTCTTTTGGCGTGGTGGTCTCGTGTTCTTTGGGGGCTTCATCGGAGCGACCCTCGCCGTGCTCTGGTACATTCGAAAGCATAAGCTGGAGGTCTGGCGCTATACCGACGCGCTGGTGCCCGCCGTTCCCCTCGGGCATTTCTTTGGTCGCATTGGATGCTTTGCGGCGGGTTGCTGCTTTGGAAAGCCTTGCCCGGAAGGGGGTGTTCCTTGCGCACACTTCCCGTCGGGGTCGTTGGCCTATAGCCAGACTCAAGTGGAGACCCACGTGCAGATTGATGGGGCTTGGTATACCGCCGGGCTCTACCCGACTCAGCTCTTCGAGGCTGGGGCGGTCCTTCTCATCTTCCTCATCCTCATTCTTCTTCGCCCCTACAAGCGCTTCGACGGCCAGCTCCTGATCTCCTATTTGGTCCTGTACCCCCTTGCGCGTTCCGTCATAGAGGTGTTCCGTGGAGATGAGGGGCGGGTGCCGCCGTGGCTCCCCCGTATTCCAGCCGATGATCCAGTAATCCTGTCAACATCACAGTTGATATCCGCGATAGTGGCGGTCATTGGCGTATGGCTCATTATCTATCGGGTGCGGGAGCGCCGCAGACGAGATAGTGAAGCCGAAAGCGGATCCGACTCTGGTGTAAAGGTTGCTTGAGCCGTTAGAATGAAGAGATGGCTTTTGGGCAGCAAGCATCGAACGCGGCGATAGAGGCCGCTCTCGCCGAGCACGACAAGGAGCTGAAGGCTCTTCAGGTTCGTTACGAGCAGTACTTCATAGGTGTCGAGCGGCGCGAGCCCGCGGAGGAGAGGGCGAGCCTGCGCAGGGACATCATGTCCCTCAAGAGGGAGAACATCAAGAACACGGCCCTGAAGTTTCGGCTCAACAGTCTCTGGAACAAGCTTCTCTCCTATGAGCGGATGTGGAATCGGACGGTCAAGGAGATCGAGGAGGGGCGGTATCGGCGTGATGTATTCAAGGCGAAGATGCGTGGGAGCGTGTCCGCGCCGGTCAAGGCGAAGTCGGGGAAGGTGGCCCACCTGGACGAGGCCGTCTCCGAGCCCTCCGGGGATAAGGAAGAAGAAGCCACCACGGCGGCGAACGGGGACGGGCAGGCAGCCGGCAAGCCTTCCAGGGCCTCGCCGAAGAGTGCGGGGCGGTCCGGGGGACCAAAGGACCTTTCGGAGGAGAAGATTGACAAGCTCTACAAGGCCCTCCTGATGGCCAAGCGCAGCTGCCGGGAGGATGCATCCAAGATCTCGAGAGAAGGTCTGGCGCGAAGCCTGAAGAAGAGCCTGCCCTCGCTTCAGAAGAAGCATAAGGGCAAGAACGTCGACTTCAAGGTCGTCATCAAGGGGGGGAAGGCGATCGTGAAGGCTGTACCCAAGTAGAGGGATCTCGAACCTCTTCGCTTGATAGGCAATTGAGAGCCCAACGCTGGGAACCTGGCCGATCCAGAGCGCCGCAAAGGGCGCGGGTGTCGGTGCTATCTCGCAGCCCTGTGAGAGCGAGGGGCATGGCAACCCGCTGGCATGAGGAAGAATCTTCAGGCCGACTGATTGTAACCCCAAGTCGTTTCCGGCAGACGGGTATTGAAGGATGCGGCGTGTTCGTGATCACATCTCTTGCGCCTGGATGGATGATAAAATCCTTAGCGTCGCCCAAAGCCCACTCTCGACACGTGGTTCGGCGGGGCCGGGTTGAGGGTCGGGCGGCGGGCCGTGTGGGGCTTGGCTCGCTCATTGCCGCCTGACCATTGGGAACGATTGCGTGGGGAGCCGGAGGGGCAAGCCAGAGAAAGCGCTCGCCAAACCGCATGACCTAGAATGAGGAGCAAGGAATGGCGGCTCGGGTTGCCTCCTCTTCTTAAGTCCGCGGCCGACGATTTCGTATGCTTGAAGCGAAAGGTTTAGGCGAGCCGGCGGTTACTGTACTCAAATTAAGGCTATCCTCTTCTTGCTTGTGGTCCGGTTTTCGGGCATACCCTACTACCAAGAAGCTCACGCACATGGGCCCCGAGCATTACTCGTAGGCGCGATGCCCCCCCGCGCGTCACGGTATGCTCGGGGCCCTCTTTTTTGGGTGTCTCCAGGTGCCCACGTGCAAACCGCGGTGATTGGGAAGGCTCGAAACCGCCGCCTCATTCGTCATCGCGGGGTGAAGAGATCACGACGGTGCCGAGCTTCTCGCCCTTGTTTTGCTCCAGCACCTCCGGTCCGACGATGCCGGCGCTGATGATGATTCTCATGCCCTCGTCCACCGTGTAGTCGGTGTGAATCAAGCTCTCCTCCGGCACCATGAGCAGCCAGCCGCTAGTAGGGTTGGGCGTGGTGGGAACGAAGACGTAGACCGAGCCGTTTGGGGCCGGGCCCGTCTCTGGAACCTCGGCGGTAAGAAAGCCGAAGGTCCATATCCCCTTCCGAGGAAACTCTAGCGCGACCACCTTTCTAAAGGGCCGCTTCTCCCGTTTTCCGAAAGCATGGGATACCTCCTTGGAGACTCGATAGACTCCCCTTACTAGAGGCAGCCGCTCCATGAGGTTCTCCATCGCCGAGATGATTCTCTTTCCTCCGACGTTTGAGGCGAAGATACCCACCCCATAGACGAGGAGCAGCGTAAGCAAAAGACCCAGGCCGGGAATTCGAATGCCCGTGGCATACGCGAGCATGTTGCCGAGCACCGCGTCCACCGTGTTGAAGACCCAGTAGAGAACCCAAATGGTGACGACCGCTGGTATCAGCAGGAGAAGCCCTGCCACCATGGTGCGCTTGATGTGATGCTTCAAGCGTCCTATGTCGCGTTCGAACTCTGCTGGATCCATTCTTGCGGTCCTATCGTCGGCCTGATGTCTTGATGCGTGATTTGCGAGGAGGTGCGAGTGTGCCTGAAAGATAGTAGCGCCAGGGCTTTTTCGCCCATTCTTTTGCGTAAGCCACCCCTACTCGAGGAGATGTTTCGACGGGTTCGTTTGGGGTCTCGATCTTCTCGACCCAAAGCGGTCCATTATCGGTTGTGACATCGAGGCCATCATGTATATGCCGAAAGACGCTCATGGCTCTACATAGTCGTCCAGGTCCTATGGCGTAGTCATCGAAGCCCTCGGGCTGATCGGCTCCTCGGATCAGCACGGCCGCCGGAAAGCCTTCTTCCCGGGTCACAATATTCAATAGATGGTGGATGCCGTAGCAAAGGTAGACGTAGGCATGACCGGGCGGTCCGAACATGACTGCGTTGCGGGGTGTGGGACCGTTTCGGGCATGGGAGGCTTTGTCCTCGAAACCGTGGTAGGCCTCGGTCTCGACGATTCGCGCGGACCGTATCGAGCCGTCAGTTAGGCGATGAAATAGCCTTGCCCCAAGAAGCTCCCTTGCGACGATGGGAGTATCTCGAGCAAAGAAAGCTCGATTGAGTGGGCGGACTCTCTTGGTGGTGGCCTGTGCACGATTGATCACGGGTTAGCTCCTCGAGGATTCAGGCTCGAAGGTTCGATTCCATAGGCGACCGCGGAAATCTCGTCGAGCAAGTACCAAGTCGCCGCCTCACGAGAGGGCTGGCCATCTTCGGTCATTGCGCGTGCCAGCATCTCCAGCACGCCGGTGCGAGCACTCTCATCGCAGCAGCTTTGTGGAACCATTGGTAACTCTTCGTGTGGCGAACAAAGGGGCTCCGACGAACGAGCTCGCCCCGAGCGGGATCTCCGTTCTGCGTTTGAAGAACAAAGAGTGGCCGCCTCGGTAATCCATCCCTTTGCATCCGCAATGGCGCTTTCCAACGCGCCATCGTGACTTGGCGTTGGCCAAGGGATCGGCAGGGCGCGTACCTCGCCCGCTTTCACGTGGGGGCCGGGGTGGTGCAGGCCGTACCAGAAAGAGGCCGCACGAGAGTTGAGCACCGCAAGCAAGTACCACAGGGAGACCGCTGTCTCATCGTGGGGATAGATTACATGTAGGGTGTCCAAGGGAAAGAACCTCCCAAGATCGTAGGCTGCCACGAGATGGGGTCCGCTCGTCTCTCGAAGGACGAGCTTTTCGGGCCGATCGAAGTGTTCTCTCCGACGTGGCCTAGCCCCATGGATGTCCCGCAGAACCTCTGGACGATAATCCAACCATTCCCCACCCCAGTCGATTCGAAAAGAGGTCACATTGCGGCCCCGCAAGCACGGCACAAGGTGCTCCTCTCCTTGCGCGGGTTGCTTTGCGAACACGAAGCGGCCGTCGTTTCCCGTTTTGATACCGAGGGCGACCTTGGCGAGATCCCCGAGGGGAACGGTGTTCTTCTCAATGTCACCTGCAAGATCGAGAAGCTTCAGGTCGTCAGGGATCGAGGCGCTCTTGGCGCAGAGTCGCTGGAGCTTCTCCTTTCCTATTCTGGAGCAAGAAGCTCGTCGGCCGTCTGGGCCCACGACCGCGAAGCGTACGAGGCTCTTGGGATCTCGAGGACTCGGCCGGTCGTCTTGTCGATCTCTCGGCGGAGGATGGGCAAGGAGCGGACCGCTAGATGTGCTGCTCTGGTCGCGGGTCGGCTCCCCTCTCTCGTCTAGTTCGTTTCGCTGCGCGAGCACCGTGACAACGTTCACGCATGCATCACGAAACGGCCTTCCCGCGAATCGTTCGAGAAGGCGAGCGCTGACCCCATGGGTTTCGCAGAACAGCATCTCTCGCAAGGGGGCAAAGCTGCTCGTCCCCAAAAAGGAGTCCGAGACGAGAAGCGCCAGCCGGCCCCCTGGGGCTAGGTGCCGTGCCGCGGCCTCGATGAAGAGGCCGTACACATCGCACTTGTTGCGAAACGTGTCGTAGCGTGCCTTGAGGGCTACTCGCTCGGCCTCGGGCAGTCGTACGATGTTTCGGTACGGCGGATTGCCAACTACGGCATCGAAGCCCGAACAGTCATCGGAGGAGCACCAGGGCTCGAAGAGGGCGTTGGCGCAGCGCAGATTCTCTTCGGGCAGGTCGAAGCCATGAGCAATGAGAACCTCCCTGCACACGATCAATGCCTGTGGGTCTCGATCGATGCCGTGAAGCCTCTTCGCGGCTTCTGCTTGGTCGCCGAGCCTTCTTGCCAGCACGGCTCCCGCTTCCAAAAGGAATGCTCCCGCCCCACAAGCGGGATCGATGAGCTTCGCACCTCTACGTCCAGCGAGCGCCAGCCGGACGATACGACGAGCAATCCAGGGAGGCGTGTAGAACGCTCCCAGATCGCGGCGGGCGCTTCCAAGTCGCAGTGCACAGAAGACGTCCCCGGCGATACCGGGAAAGAGAAGAGAGAGGCCCGGCAGAGGCTTTCCAAGCACAACTTCAGGTCCGCCGAGCCGCGCGTCCTTTATGTCTCGGACGATCTGGGCGGCGATGGCCGCGGGCTCCATCGTCGCGCTTTGTTTCTGGGCTATCTCCATCAAGCCATCGAGCACGTCCCGTGGCGGTCCTTCGTTCATGCTCCGTGACGGCGTGGGCGGTGGCAGGGCCTCGAAGACTCGGCGGTCCCGCCGGCCCAAAGAGATGTTTCTTGATGCCTTCATTAGGAGAGTAGGGTTTCTCGTCGGTCATGACCCTGGCCCCGACGCGGGCTGGATTCTCCTCCCAAGCGGAGGTTTCATCCCATTGTCTTCACCCCCGCTTCCCCCCATCCAGGGCTTTTGGTCACTTTTTCGTTTGACCACTTGGCGGCCTAAAAGGTACCACCTAAAGATGCAACAGTTCGACTCTTGTGGCCCGTTTCGCGGGGAGGCCGGGTCGGCTCCGTGGGGGTGCGAAAAGGGGAGTACTGGAAATGGGCGTCGTTTGGCAGTGGCTCTGGTCGTGGCGACCGCGCTCTGTGCTATTCCGTGCGCCGCCCTTGGCTACGCTCTTGTCGGAGATGGTCGGATCTCGCGGGTTGACGCTGTCCTAGTCTGGGATGTTGACAGGCAGGTTCTGGCGCTCTTGCCTCACATTCGCTCTGTCGGTGAAGGAGCGGTGCTCATCGTGCCGGTGCCGGAAGGCGCCGAGCTCGTCGTTGCGCCCGATCCAGAGATGTTCTCCGCACCCGAGACTTCTCTGGACGACGAGGATGACGACGGTGAACGAGACGAGGTTCGGGCCGAAGATGGGTCCTTGGAAGGGGATCCTCGGGAGCAAAGGGAGATTCGAGGTAAAGCGGCAGAGCTCATCCGGGAAGACAGGCCAAGCGTAAAGGGTCTCGAGGATATCGAGGCTCTTCGCAGGCGAGGCCAGCGTCGTGAAGGGGAACAGGACCGAGGGGCAGCGAGGAGGTCTGGCGAGATGATCGACAGGCACAGGCTCTTCATGCCCGAGGGCTCAAGGAAGCAATCCCCGCCCGTCGACGATCCATCCGGCCTAGGAGCAGACAAGCCCCCCAAGCGTTTCGATGGTCCCCGTGGAAAGCGAGCTTTTCAGCCCCTGGACCGAGCCCGTCTCATCTCCGCGCTTCGTCGAAGGCAGCCGCCCCTGGTGCGGCCTGACGAGGATCCCGTTGTTCTTTCAGCCAAGGATCTCGAGGCTGCCTTGTCGGAGGTTGAAGGTGAGGACTGGAGCGCCCAGCTTCCAGCCGAGGCCCTACAGGCCTACAAGGAAGCTGGCTGGCACTTTTTGCTCGCTCGATTGCCCGAGAGAGAGGGCCGCATGCGTTTTGGTCCCTTGGCTTTCTCGATGCCGGCCTCCTCACCGACTATCCCCATTCGTTTGGCGGCACAGTCCGGCCCGCACCTGCTCTCCCTGCGATTCATCTCCCATGAAGAGATAGGCGAACTAGGTGTCGATGGTGAAGCGATGGGGCTTCGTCATACACAGAGGCCTACTCCCGTGGATGCCGCTCTACGTGCCTGGCTGATTGCCACGGGCTTCGATGAGGGCCCGCAATGGCGAGCGCGAGGCCTGGCCGCGGGACCCCTCAACACCGAAAGTCACTCCCTGGTTGGAGCAAAGACCGATCTTGTTATCCCTGTTCCCGTCGCCGATGTCGAGACAGAGCCCGAGGCGGATACGGAGGCCGCGAAGACGAGACGCTCGAGGAGCAGCTGTGGTTGCCTTGCGGCGAGCAGCCAAGGGCCGTTTGGTCCCGCCGATAGCTTCTGGGTCGTCTTTCTGCTCTTGGCCTTTGGGGTACTTGGAGCTCGGCGAGGATCGAAGGGTTACTCGGCTTTGGGAAGCCACGGCCGCGAGGTGATAGTTTCCCGTTTGGCCGTTGGCCCCTGTGTCGCGGCAATGCTTCTGGTTTTTCCGTCATCATCTTTGGCCCGGCTCGAAGTCGACGAGGGTATCGAAGAGCGTCACAAGGCGAGGTCGCTTACTTATCCAGAGGCAACGGAAGAGGGGTCCCAGCCTCCACTGTTGCGACTTGCTTCGGGGGGAGCGCCCATAGCCTTGTTCTTTCCCGACGAGAGGTTGGATCCACGCGGCGAGGTGCATTTCGTAACTAAGCCCAATCAGATCCTTTTGCGAATAGCGGAGCGAACCGCCTATATCGAGACCACATCGGATGCATTGCCTGGCCTGGAGGCCCTGGCCACGATAACCCTCTCGGACGGAAAGCCCCTGAGCTTTTCCGTTAGGGTCGTAGGTGCCGGCGAGCAGAGCGATGCCACGGTGGAGGTGGGGACAAGTAGGGGCGTCGGCCAGGCTTGTGTGGCAGAGCTGACAGAGGTTCGTGACGAGCTTGCCGAATGCCTCGAAAGTAGCGGAGATAGAGCGGTTGCCTTGGTCGCGGGGTTGCTCATCGAGGCTTCCGATGGTTCTCGGCCGGTCGAGCATCGGACGGTACGCCAGAGGGATAAGCAGAATAGGATCTATGTCGAGCTTCTGGATGTCGTCAGGCTTTATCAGCACACCTACTTGCGTGTTCGTCTCGAGAACCGCGATGGTTCTCGCAAGGTGTGGGCGGCTGGTGAGCCCACGCTGACCGTCGTTGGACCAGGGCCGCGAAGGATGCCGCTCCAGATTGTCTCGATCTTCGAACAGCCGGCGATCGATACGGGCGCGTCGACCCTTCTCGTTCTAGGAGTGAGGACGCCGCAGCTCCCAACCGGAGCAAGCCTTCGGCTCGCGCTGCACGAGGCCGATGGCCAGCGTCACGTGGTGTTGGAGCCGCTACGGATATAGCGCTTTTTGGATGCTACTGGAGGGT
>SKWY01000529.1 GCA_007128675.1 Deltaproteobacteria bacterium
CGAGAAGATGACCGCCGATACGATGGCCACCATGGGGGCGTACATCGTGCTTGCTTTCGTCGCGGCACAGTTCGTGGCCTACTTCTCCTGGTCGAACCTTGGGCTCATAATGGCGGTGAAGGGTGCCGAGCTGCTCCAGAGCCTCGGGATGGCCGGGATAGGGCTGATTCTGGGCTTCATATTCATCTCGGCGATTCTCAATATCTTCATTGGGAGCGCTTCGGCCAAATGGGGGATCATGGCTCCCATATTCGTCCCGATGCTAATGACGATGGGGTACTCGCCGGAGCTGGTCCAGGTCGCTTACCGGGTCGGCGACTCGGTGACGAACATAATCACGCCCCTGCTTCCCTACTTCCCGATCATCATTGCGTTCGCCAAGAGGTACGATGAGAACTCCGGGCTCGGAACGCTGATCGCGGCCATGCTGCCTTACTCGATTGCCTTCGCCCTCGCTTGGACGGTAATGCTGGTGGCCTGGATATTGGGTGATCTGCCGCTTGGGCCACAGGCGCCTCTCTACTACGTGCCGGCCTCGGGAGGGTGAGACCGCTGCCCACCAATGGGCGGTATCCGCAAGAAGAGTCCTCGAGATCCCGCGCGCCAGAGGCCCCGTCTATTCGCTCGGCGTGCTCTCTTCTCCCACCCAGTCCTGATACCAGCGGGCGGTGGCGATTCTCTCCAGTATGGAGGGGTGTGTCGAAAACCAGAAGGTCACCCAGGCCGGCGGATCTACGTCGGCTCGATTATGGCGAGCGAGGTTCACCATCAATCGAATGAAGGCGTCGGGGTCCTGCGTCAGGACCAATGCCGACTGATCCGCGAGCCTCTCCTCGTGGCGAGAGAAAGCCCTTTCGATTGGTCTCGCTACAAGAAAGCAGAGCGAGACCACGAGAAGCAGCACGGGCAGTGCCCGAGGATCACCGGGGCCGTCGAGGCCGATCCTCGAAGGAACCCTACGGAGCACTAGCGAGAGCATCCACAACATGGCAAGCATCATGGTTGCCGATAGCGAGTAACGAACTAGAGGGCTCTCTCTTTCCACGTGGCCAAGCTCGTGAGCAAAGGCAGCCACGACCTCGTCCTCTTCCAAAAGCTCGAGGGTCGTATCGAATAGAACCAGCTCCCGGCTCGGCCCCAGCCCCGTCACGTATGCGTTTATGCCCCTGGTATGCCGGCTGGCATCTATTACCTTTATCTCGGTGAGCTCGATTCCTTTTTGTCGAGCAAGAGAGATGAGGTTGGACCTAAGAGGCTCATCTCGCAGTGTCGAGAACTCGTAGAACACCCGCGCCTGGTATGGAGAGGCGACTCCCCATGCGACCATGACGAGCGCCGCCGGCAACCCGAGTGCGAGCCACCAGTAGCTGGGCATGCGCCGAATGAGACCGAATAGACCGAAGACGACGAAGGACAGGGAAAGGGCTTGAAGAAAGAGTCCCTTCATCAGATCCCAGAACCAGGCCGGCGTGGTGTACACCGAGAGGCCCGTGGATCTGGCGTCATGCTCCGCCACGAGCTGCAGGGGCAAGAAGGCCAGCGCCGTTGCCAACAAGAACAGCCAGGTGAAAAGGAGCGCCGCCGCCCAGTCTTTCCCGAACATTCGAGTCAGGGCCGCCGAGAGGCTGCCCGCAACCTTCGCTCGAAAAGGGCGAAGACGTGCAAGAGAGCCGGCGGCCGACGATGCGAGTGTGTAGGTGCCTCTGCCAACGAAGGTGAAGGCAAAGAGGGTATAGAGCACCAGAGAGAGGACCATTCCGGTAAGAGCACTCGCTCTTCCTCGATTTCTGAAAGCGCGCCACTCGGCGAGCTCCTCTTCCTCGAAGTAGTCGAGAGGATCAATCGGGATTGACGACCAAGAGGTCGGAACGTCCCCTTTGGGGCGGGAGGCTTCGTTTGCGGTCCTTACCGGCGACTCTAGCGTCTCGGACGAAGCGCCGTCTCTTGGGGTCGACCAAAGCGCTAGAGGGGCTGAGCAAGCAAGGATGAGCGCAACGAGGGTTCTCGACGCGGAAAGGGGCCGGGGTATCTCACGTCCCCTCATGAGGTAGGCGGACCCCAGGGGTCCTCATCGAGAAGAAGGCTCTTCACTCTCTCGAGGCTCGCTTCGATTTGCCCGCGCCACGCTTTGTCCATACCAATGCGTTCCGATGTGCTCAGGGTCTTCTCGTAGGCCTCTAGGGCTTTCTCCAGCAAGACAGCAACTTTTTCCCGCAGCAACTCCATGTATGCGACTCGTTTGGAGGCATCGTCGAGCTTCGTGGGCATGCGGGCGCTCGTGAGCTGGCGGTAGAGCTCCTCGTACAGTCGGCCGACCTGGTGTCCGGAGGCCGTGGCCCACTTGGCGTCACCCATGCGTATCGTGCGCAGGTAATGTCCTTGCGCCGAGAGAAGGAGCTGCGCCTTATGCTCGAGATCATCCTCGAGGGTTGTAAAGTCGGTGCCCGCGGGATCCATGCGGGCGCGCTCGAACCGCTTTCGAAAGACCTCGCCGATGTGAAACTGAGCCTGGGCCGCGAAGTGGACGTCCAGACGCTCCTCTCCGGAGCGCTCCTCGATGTGGTAGCGGCCAACAGCCGACCGTAGGCTGTGGAGGGCCTGCTCTTCGTACCCGGCCTCGAGCAGGCAGACGCCTTGCTGGGTCAAGGCGCGGATGCGATCCTTCGCGGGAAGCTGCTCCACCGTGAGAACGTCACCGAGTATGCGAGCCGCTTCCGCGTAATCCTCCAGTTTGTAGAGGCTTTCCGCGACTCGGTAGATTGTATCGAGCCAATCACGACCATCGACTATCTCGAGCAGGGGGTCGTAGAACTCCAGCGCTCGAAGGTACTCGCCGGCCCTCTCCCATGAGAAGCCGGCGTTGTATCGAGCCACCGCGTAGAGCTCCGATTCCGGAAATGCCGCCACCAGCAGCGAGAAAGCTCGGGCCGCTCGTTCCAGATGTCCCGCGGCGAAGGCTGAAGCCCCCTCTTGAAAGAGTTCCTCGTCGTTGAGGGCGGCAAGCGCTAGAGATTCCTCGTCACCGCCAAAGATCTTGACCTCCTCGATCTCTACCTCGCTGACCTTGCTTTCCGTGGTGGTCGAAGGTCTGTGCGCCGAGCAGCCGACAATGACCGAAAAGAAGAAGGCTAGCAGCACGGTTGCGACCATGCCGCCAAGAGGGCTCGAAGAAGTGGGCTTGGAGTTCTTCTCGACGGAGCCCGATTCCTCTTGATCGGAAGGTTCGTTGGGATGCGGCGATCCTGGAGTCTTGGAATCCTCACTAGCGAGTGGAGCGCCCTTGGTCGAGCCTGTATGTCCTTCCGTTTCGATAACAGGTAGCGCGGCCATGGCTGGTAGTCCCTCTCTATCGAAGATGCAGCGAGCCATGAGGGCAAGACCAACCAGGTCATGCACGTCTCGATCCAGGATGGGCACCAGACAGAGTGTGGTGCCCCTGGACATATCCTTGGCCATGGAGCACGCGGCGGAGTGATCGCTGCTTGCCAGAACCTGGTGCTCTTGAACCGTATCGGCCAGGCGAATGGCGAGATCTCGATTGAACCAAGTCTCCAGCCTGCTGTTATCCATCGGCCCGCCGGCGGCGCGCTGCCAGTTCGGATGAAAGCGGTTCATGACTACTGCTCCCACCGGCATGGAGCTGTCCTTCAAGACGGAATGGAAGAATCGGGCCTCTTCTATTGCTCCCGGGGAGGTGACGAGGACGAAGGCGGTGTCATCGGACGCCAGGAGGGCTTTCACGCGTGCGGCTCTATCCTTGAAGCCATCGTACATGCCCTGCATGCACATCAAGAACTCCGCTAGAGCCTGGAGCGTTTCGACCCCCGTGAACTTGCTGATCTGGCGAATGAGATAGCCGCTACCCATCCCGACAGCTCGGACTCCGAGCTTACCAGCCGCCACCGCGGGGGTGGCCAGCCACCGAAGAGAGTCGTTTGCAAGTACGTCGAGAACTCGGTTTGGGGCGTCGAGGAAGTCCAGGGCGTGAGCCGTGGGGGGAGTATCGAGCACGATGAGATCGAAGCGCTTTTCAGCGTCGAGGTCGTAGAGCTTTTCCATCGCCAGGTACTCCAAGGAGCCGGCGAGGACCGTCGAGGCGGTCTGGTAGAAGTGGTTCGCGTATATGCGCTCGGCCTGCTCCTTGGACTTGGCGTGCCTTGCTATTACTTCGTCGCTGGTGCGCTTGACGTCCAGCATCATCGCCCACAGCTCGCCCCTTGGCTCGAGGCCGGCTCGAGAGAAGAGCTTGCCCTCGATCCGGGTCTCCTTGTTGCCCAGACGTTCGAGCCCAAGACTGCGCGCGAGCCGCCGCGCTGGATCGATGGTTACAACCAGGGCTCTTTTCCCCTCGACCGCGGCACGAAGCGCGAGGGTGGCCGCTATGGTGGTTTTGCCTACGCCACCCGGCCCGGCACATATCACGATACGTCGCGATTCGATCAGGGAGGCCATCTCTTCGCTTGCGTTTGGCTCCTGGCGCTCGATCTCGTTTGGCCTAGAAGACATCTTCGAGTCCGTTACGGTTTCTCATGGCACGGCCGCCCATTTGGTCTCCGCCCGGGGCCTTGTTTCCTCGGCCAGTAGACTCGTCAGGGCTTCATCGAGCAAGAGGATCTGCCCCCTGCCCCATTTGCTCGAGTGGATTCTGGGAAGCTTGAGACGTCGAATGTTGGGCAGCTGCGCTTCAAGCTTGCTCTCGTAGTAGGCGGAAAGCTCCGCGCGGCTGGCATGATGCAGCGCCGCTTGAGCGGCCGCTACAGCCGGATGCAGTGTTCCGCTTGCGCTTCCTTGTTTCGTATTCCCGCAAGTCGAAAAGGTTCTATCCGCAACACCCAACAGATCGCCTACCTCGCTTTCATCAAAGCGGCGTTCGACAAAGGTGTTCAGGAATAGATAACCAAGTGGCATTTCGAGCTCGGTGCGTACGGTCTTCTCGAGGTCGACAGTCTCGCTTACCGGCATCTCCTCGGGAAGGGTCACCAGATCGATCCGGGTCTTGGACGGGTCCGTGAGGGTAGCCTCCATCTTCTCGGCTTCCTCGCGCATCGGGCCTGGGGGCACCGTTTCCATTAGGACCCTCGGGATGCGCAGCAGCGAGACGCCGTGGCCCGTCGCGGGGGCGTCGAGGATCACCAGGTCCCACTTGTGCCGGTCTCCAATCTTCGACTCAACCTCGTACCAGACCTTGCCGAGGATGACGGTCTCTGCGAGGGAGGGCACGAGCCTTACGAAGTGGCGGACCAAGCGGTTCTCGAAAACGACGTTGTAGACGGCCTGGAAGCGAAGCTTCATCAGTGCGTACTCGCGCATCGCCTCTTTGGGGCGCACGTTTACGGTGAAGACCCCAGGTACCGCTTCTTGAATGTCTGGGCCCGATGGACGTGCTCCCAAAAGAGGGGCCACTCGTTCCTTCGTATTGACCTCGCAGCACAGGACCTTCTTTCCTTCTCGGGCGGCGCGCAAGGCAAGGAGCGCGGATATGGTTGATTTGCCCACTCCGCCCTTGCCCATAATAACGAGCAGCCTCTTGTCGAGTAGGCGCAGCGCCTCATTCTCATGAAGGCGGGAGGTCCTCATCATCCTCCTCTAAAGGGTTTTGAACCGAAAGAATCCCGCACGGGATTCTTTCGGTTGTCACTTGACGTCACCAGGAACGACGTAGCATACCACTTGCTCCACGCGCCGAGGAGCCGCGCTACTACACGACGAGGAGTAATCATGAGCCTCAAGCATATCAGGGACATGGGGGAAGAGCAGGTTTCGCGACTGGCAACAAGGCTTCTGTCCAACGAGAGCTTTGTGCTGGCGGTGCAGTCGATAATTTCACGCACCCTTCGCACTCGTGAGCATGTGGAGAGCGGAATGCGGTCGCTTCTGACATCTCTGGCCGTGCCGACAAGCGATGATTTGGAGACTATCTCGGAGCGACTCACCGATCTGGAAGTCCGGCTCGATGGTTTGAGCCGGAAGGTGGAGTCGCTGGAGAAGAAGAAGAAGAGCTCACGGCGAAAGAAGTCTGACGTTTCGAGTGAAACGCCGGACGAGGCCGCGGAAAGCTGAGGGTAATCCGATGGGCGCGAGGCGGGTGGCCTTCATCAACGAGAAGGGTGGTACCTGCAAGACCACGCTTGCGGTGCACACCGCGGCTTGGCTTGCTTCGGAGAAGGGCCGGCGTGTTCTCCTGTTGGATCTCGATACCCAGGGTCATGCGGGAAAGAGCCTAGGAATCGATGTCAGGGGTTCTTCCTTGACGATGGCGGACGTCTTGGTCGCCGAGAATATCGAGCCCGAGGCGGCGATTCTTTCGACAGCAATTTCCGGTCTGGACGTGCTGCCGTCCAATCGCAGTCTCGCCGATCTTCCAGAGCGTCTCGCCGCGAAGCCGGATCGGCATCGCCTTTTGCGGCAAGTCATCGATGAGCTGGAGGCTAGGCGCGATTACGACGTCTTCGTGTTCGATGCGCCGCCATCGGTAGGTCTCGTGACGTTGAGCATCATGATTGCCGCCAGGGAGATCGTGGTTCCCGTGGCCTTGACCTACTTCGCGCTCGACGGCTGCGCCGAGATAGTCCAGACGGTCGAGATGGTTCGTGAGGAGTATGGCCACGAGGATATAGAGGTCAGCCTGGTCGTGCCTACCCTCCACCGCAGAACCCGGCTCGCTGAAGAGGTTTTGGCCAAGTTGGAGCACTATTTTGCGGGGAGCGTCGCTTCGCCTCTTGGGTTCAACGTAAAGATCGACGAGGCGCAGAGCCATGGCCGGACAATCTGGGAACATGCGCCAAGCTCTCGTGGTGCCCAGATGCTGGAGACGATAGCCTCCGAGATCTGGGAGAAGAGGGCGAGGTAGGAATGGTTGGAAGGTCAGGACTTGTCTTCCAGCTCCCCAAGCTTGCTCTCTAGATCGTCGAGCTTGGATCTAAGGGAGACCAGGCTCTTTCGAAGGCTCTGTACTCTGATGGCTTTGGCCGGCAGCTTCCTCGCATCGCGCATTGTGCTCTGAACGCGTTGGTCCAGACTTCTTTGCCAGGCCTCGAGGGAGTCACGTAGCTCGAGGAGCATTCTGGCGATTGCCGCCGATTCCTTCTCTGGAGGGTGCCCCGCCGAAGCCTGATTTTGCGTGGCGTCTTTCTCGGGAAGCTCTGCCTCCATATCCGCAAGGTCGCCTTCACAGACTCCATCTTCTCCCTGCGCCCCCTTCTCTCTTCGAAACATCTTATCCAATCGGTGCTCCGCTTCTTCTCGGAAGGAGACGACCCTTGGCTGGATCTCGCGCTCAAAGAAATCTTGGAGGTTCACTCCCCCATCTCGAACGATGTTTCGCAGCACGGCCAGGGGCATTCGTGATCTCTTCTTCTCCTGCTCGAAGATGATCTGGGCGAGAGTGACGCTGGTGAGGTCCTCCTTGGTGCGATTGTCGATGATTCGTACGTCCTCTTCGTTTCGAATCATCTCGGCGATCTCATCGAGAGTCACGTAGCGACTTTCGACGGTATCGTAGAGCTTTCGGTTGGTATAGCGCTTGATGAGCTTGAAGGTTTCTTCAATGCTAGTCTCGTCGGTTGGCGCGCATTTGGCCTTGGTATTTTGTGACTTCCCCATCGATTGAGACCATATCGGCCAAGTGAGAGCCGTGGCTACCCCCTTTTTTCGAAAGGAGCTGCTCCTCGGTCATTCTGACGTTCGTTTGTCGAAAGTATAGATGCGATCATCGTCGTTTTCGGCGGGTGCTCTGACTAGCTGCGGGACCGAACGGCGAGCATTCGGTTGCTAGAGGTAGGCTCTGCTGGTTATTCTTCGGCAAGCCCAAGATAGATAGGTGGCGAAAGAGCACGAACTCTTACACTCCCCGGTTTCAAATACGAGCGCACGGACCTTCGATGATTGTTCAATGTGAGGGATGCGGCACGCGATTTCGCCTCGCCGACGATAAGCTTACCCCCAAGGGAGTTCGTGTCCGATGTAGTCGTTGCAAGAAAATGTTTTTGGTCCGCGGCCCCGCCGCTGGATCGGAGCATGCCGAGGAGCCGGCAGCGGGAGCACAGGATAGCTCTCTTCCCGAGCCCCCCGCCGCGTCTTCCCCTATCGGCGCCGAGACGGTATCGAAGAAGGAGGGGCCGGCTACCGATTCGCCCCCTGGGAAGAACGTGGAAGAGGCCGGCGGAGGTGACTCACGGGAGCCGGCCGAGATCGGGTACGACCTCGATGAGCTTCTCGGCAAGGACTTCAATCTGGATCTGCCTCCCCCCGGATCGTCTCTGGATGGGGCGTCGGAGCAGCCCGCGGGGGACGCGTCTTCCTTGATGCAGGATTTGGACAGCGCCCCTGCCGAGGAAGGGCGAGAGGATACCTCGAAGGCCGGGAGCGGAGCTTTTGAGGAGCCTTTGCCGGATTCGGCGTCGGAGCAGCCCGCTGGGGACGCGTCTTCCTTGATGCAGGATTTGGACAGCGCCCCTGCCGAGGAAGGGCGAGAGGATGTTTCGGAGTCCGGGGGCTCGAGCACGGAGGATACTCCCAGCGAGCCAGAGAAGAAGGAAGAGGATCTCTCGGAGACTCTCTTCGAGGATTTGAATCTCGATTCAGGGGCTGCCCTGGAGAAGGAACCGTCCTCGTTGGAGAACATGTTCGAGGAAGGCGATCTTTTTCGGGATGATGCACCGATTCCCTCCGAGGAAGACGTGGACTCCGCCTTGTCGGCCTTGGATATCAGCGAGAGTTCGCCCGAGGCATCCGAGGACATCGACTTGGATGCGGACGTCGAGGCGGATGTTGATGTCGCCTCCTGGGATGATTGGGAGAAGTCGGACTCGCCCCAACCTGATGCCGCCGCCGGCTCGGATGACCCTGTGTTGCACGATGCCCAAGCCGGACCGGGTACCGCGGCTTCCGAGGATCGGCCGAACGACGAGTTTGGGGGGCTTGCGAAGCAGGATGATGGGGCCGGCGCGGCCTGGGGAGAGCCGGCGGCAGCGGGTGCCGCAAGCAAGGGGGATCTGGGCTGGAGCCTTGGTCCCGAGCGGCCTTCCATGCCTCCTTCAGGGGGTGACCAAGCGGGGATGCCCGGGCTGGGAGCTTCCGACGACCGGGGATCGGAGCAGGCTCACTCTTCTCCCTTCGATGCGAGCGCCGCTCCCGCTCTTGAAATGGATGGTCCGCCTGGTCTGGATCTCGAGAGCTTGCCCCCCTTGGATCTC
>SKWY01000405.1 GCA_007128675.1 Deltaproteobacteria bacterium
CAGTACGCAGCGGTAATCCCCAAGTTCATTCGATGCGTTCTGCGCGGGGAGCCGCCCCCCGTAAACGGTGACGGCCGGCAAACTAGGGACTTCACGCACATCGACAACGTCGTGGCGGCCAACCTCGCGGCCGTTCGTGCTAACGCAAGTGGGGTAGACGGAGAGGTCTTCAACATAGCCTGTGGCGAGAGAATAGACGTGCTGTCCCTGCTCGAAGAGATCTATCGCCTCGTCGGCCGCCGGGTCGAGCCGGTGTTCATGCCGGGCAAGCGAGGCGATGTTCGCGATTCGCTCGCCGACATCTCGAAGGCCCGAAAGCATCTGGGATACAGTGCTTCGGTGAAGCTCCGGCAGGGATTGGAGAGAACAGCCGATTGGTATCGACAGAACCTGTGACGGCAACCCGCTTCCGGTTCAGAACGGCGCTGCCCGTCGACAGGAAGACGCATCTACAATGAACGGGACATCCTTGGACCATGGCCACGACTGATACAGACAAGCCTTTCTTCTCGGTCGTCATACCCCTGCACAACAAGGCTCCCTTTATCGCTCGAGCAGTCGAATCCGTGTTCGCCCAATCATTCCAGGACTTCGAGCTACTCGTAGTAGATGATGCTTCCACCGATGGAGGCATCGAAGAAGTGCGAAGACTCGGATACGACAGAGTGCGCCTTCTGCACCGCGACCGTCCGGGTCCTGGTGGATATGCGGCTAGGAATCTGGGGATCGAAAGCAGCCGAGGAGACTGGATCGCCTTTCTGGATGCCGACGATCAGTGGTATCCAAACCATCTAGAGAGCACCGTCGATACCATATCCCGCTTTCCTGATGCATCCTTCGTTGGCGCGGGTTGGGAGACGAGATCCATGCTGGGCCCTGTCGACGAGAGATACTACGACCGGTATCACGGTCGCGGCTGTCACGAGATCTCGCTGAAGACCTTTCTGGAGTGCAGTCGCCTGGGCCAAAGACCCGTGTGGTCGTCCGTGGCCTGCGTAAGAAGAGCCTCCCTGCCGAGCACCAAGCTCTTTCCAGCCGATCTGCCGGCTCGCCGCGGCGGTGACCTTCATGCATGGTTATTGCTGATGTGTCATCTAAAGAAGATGGTCTTCAGCGATCATCTGGGAGCAATCTACCATGGCGACGATTCCAACATGGTGACTCGCAATGCCCCGAGCTCCCCGGTTCTATACAGTCGTTCCATATACAATCAGCTGGCGAGTGCTCTCACTTTCGAAGAGCGTCATCTTCTGGGGCTCTACTTCAATCACCAACTAGGAAGAATCTGGGCACGAAGCACCATGAACAAGGACCCATATTTCTTTCTTCCAACTCGGCTTCGTTGGAGCGCCGACCCCATTGGCTGCGCCAAGCTCTCGGCAATCTCTCTCATTCCTCGACCATTATTGCGAAGGGCCAGCCGACTACGAACGAAGTGGAGCATGTACACGACCAGCCGCCGGCAGAACAGCGGCGAGCTGGGAGAATAGGTCTTCGAGATGATGCGGCGGCGCCCCCCAAAAAAAGAATACAGGGAAGCGATCTGGATAGCTTCTTTCCAGCATCCAACATGATATGGTGCCTGCTTCGAAGCTTTCGAAGGCGCCGGGGATGACTTCGACCCAAGAGACGACCCTCGGTGCCGGGAGGCCAAAATGATCGACCTGCCCCCACTCTCTTCCCCGCCCTGTGACGCGGCCGCGTTTCGCCGGGACATCATCGAGAACCTCTTCACCGTTCTCGGCAAGTTCCCCGAGGTCGCTACTCAGCATGACTACTACAAGGCCCTGGCGTATGCCGTGCGCTCTCGGCTATTGCACAGGTGGGTACACTCCGCTCGCACCTATCGAGAGCAAGAAAGCCGCACCGTGGCATACCTCTCCGCCGAGTACCTGATTGGGCCCCAACTCGGCAAGAATCTGCTGAATCTGGGACTGCTCGAACCTGCTAGAGAGGCTGTCTCCTCTCTGGGAATGGATATTGGAGACCTGCTCGCGGAGGAGGAAGAGCCTGGGCTTGGAAATGGAGGTCTGGGGAGGCTGGCTGCTTGCTTCATGGATTCCATGGCGACCCTCGAGGTTCCCGCCATCGGCTATGGGATTCGCTACGAGTTCGGCCTCTTCGATCAGATCATCAAGGACGGCTGGCAGGTGGAGATCACCGACAAATGGCTCCGTTATGGCAACCCGTGGGAGATCGCGAGGCCAGAGCTTCGCTTCGATGTGAAGCTTGGTGGGCACACCGAGAGCCATACGGACGACGATGGGCGCCTCCGAGTCCGATGGATCCCCGAACGCGTCGTTCGAGCCACGCCTCATGACATTCCCGTCCTCGGCTTCGATGTGCCCAACGCCAATCTTCTTCGCCTCTGGAGCGCCGAAGCCACCGAATCATTCGACTTCAAGGCCTTCAATATTGGAGACTACTACGGCGCCGTCGAGAACAAGGTCAGCTCGGAGAATCTTAGCAAGGTCCTCTACCCGAACGACGAGCCGGCCGCGGGAAAGCGTCTTCGCCTCGAGCAACAGTACTTTTTCGTGTCGGCTTCGCTTCAGGACATGATTCGCATCTATCTGCAGCGACAAGACACTTTCGAACGCTTTCCTGAAAAGTTCGTCATACAACTAAACGATACCCATCCCGCTATCGGCATAGCGGAGTTGATGCGTCTGTTGGTCGACGAGCATCTCCTCGACTGGGACGAAGCATGGAGCATCACCACTCGATCCTTTGCGTACACCAACCACACTCTTCTGCCGGAAGCGCTCGAAACCTGGCCGCTGCCCCTGTTTCGCTGTGTCTTGCCTCGACATCTGCAGATCATATTCGAGATCAATCGTCGTTTCCTGGACGATGTGCGTGAACGCTTTCCAGGCAACAATAACCTGATAAGACGCATTTCCTTGATTGACGAACGCGGCCAGAGGCGTGTTCGAATGGCAAACCTCGCCTGCGTCGGCAGCCAGGCAATAAACGGGGTCGCTCGAATGCATAGCGACCTGCTCACGGAAACCGTTCTATCGGACTTTCACGGATTGTGGCCCGACAAGTTCTGGAACGTCACCAACGGAGTCACGCCGAGGCGTTTTTTGATGCTCGCGAATCCCGGCCTATCCGCTCTTCTGGACGAAGCGGTCGGTCCTGGCTGGGCTCGCGATCTCGATCGGCTCGTGGATCTTGCCCCATTCGCCGATGACGCCTCTTTTCGAAAGCGCTGGCGAGAGGTCAAGCTCGAGAACAAGCGAAGACTATCCGCCATAATCCAGCAGAAGACCGGTATCGAGGTGGATCCGACATCCATGTTCGACGTGCTCGTAAAGCGCATTCACGAGTACAAACGACAGCACCTCGCCGCGCTGCACATCGTCACTCTCTATAATCGTATCAAGCTGAATCCCAGCGAAGAGATCGTCCCCCGCACCTTCCTCTTCGCAGGCAAGGCCGCACCCGGCTACCACGCGGCGAAGCTGATCATCAAGCTCGTCAACTGCATAGCCGATGTGGTCAACAATGACAGGGACGTCGCCGGCCGCCTGAAGGTGGTCTTTCTCCCCGACCTGAACGTGAAGAACGCCGAACCCATCTACCCGGCCGCCGATCTATCGGAACAGATATCCATGGCCGGCAAGGAAGCTTCCGGCACGGGCAACATGAAGTTCTCCATGAACGGAGCATTGACCATAGGAACACTCGACGGTGCCAACGTCGAAATACGCGAAGCCGTTGGAGAAGAGAACTTCTTCCTCTTCGGTCTGACTGCCTCCGAGATCGACTCGGTGAAGAGCCGAGGCCATCGTCCATGGGACGAGCTGGAAAGAGACGGCGAGCTACAAAGCGCCCTGCGCAGCATTGGTGAAGGAGCCTTCTGTCCCGATCAAAGAGACCTGTTCGAGTCCATGGTGGATGAGCTCGTCAGCCGTGACAAGTACATGCTCTGCGCCGACTACCGCTCCTATCTCGATTGCCAACAACGAGTGAGTGAAGCCTGGAAGGATGAAGAGGAGTGGGCTCGAGTATCCATCTTGAACGTTGCGAGAATCGGTCGCTTCTCATCCGACAGATCCATCGCCGACTACAACAGGAGGATCTGGAAAGCTCCACCCGTGGAGATAGATGTGGGGGACTCATGGCCGGCGGATGAAGGTGAAACCAAGCTGCGGGCATGAAGAGCCAAGTAGCGCTCCCGGCAAGGTCGGCGTCATCTCGACTCCAGCACCAAGACCGAGCGCGTGAAAAGTTCGTACTGGCGCCCCACTAGATCCTCCTCTCCTCGCTGGCGCACGTTACCGAACGAAGCGGCCTCCTTTGATGTGTCCGCGACCAAATGCCACTTCTTCTCTTCATCTGGCCATGGAATCACCACGGTCAAGGGTTCAGTACCCGCGTTCCAGGCCACGTAGAGATCTCCTAATCGCCATGCCAGAAAGTGGCCTTCCTCGTCTCTCAAGTAGGCCCGATCGGCCAAGGCCCCATCGGCTCTGTACAAGTCGATCTCGGGCCAAGAACTAGGACGAATCGCTGCATGATCGTGGCGAAGCCACATCAACCTTCGCGTAAACTCGAAAGCATCCTCATTCGTGTGCAACAACGACCAATCGAGCCACATGCTGTCGGCGTCTATATTGTATGGGTTGTTGTTTCCATGCTGAGTTCTAAGAAACTCGTCACCACCGGTGATCATCGGAACGCCCACGGATGTCATCAAAATAGCCAGTCCAGTTCTTGCGGCTTGCCTCTGAGCCGCTTCGTCTCCCCCCTGATCCCAGGAGAGATTGTTGTCCGACCCGCCGTCCGATGGCCCAAAAGGCCAGGGCTGTTCATTCTGCTTCTCGTTGTAGGAGTACAGATCGGCAAGAGTGAAGCCGTCATGAGCAACAAGGAAGTTCACGGAGCTGGCGGGAGGCCTATCCCGGCTTTCGAAGATATCCGGCGAGCCTTTGATTCGGCTTGCGAGGTAGCCAGGAGTAACGGGTTCGCTCTCCAATCTATTTTGCTTGCGACGAATGGCGTCCCTGAACTTGTCGTTCCATTCGGACCATCCCTCGGGGTAGCGACCTAGCTGGTAGGTGCCCTCTCCGATACCCCAGGGCTCGGCTATCAAGTCGACACCGGGACCACCATCCAAGGGGCGAGCGGGCAGCTCTCTTACGGCTCTTTGCGTTACGCCTTCGGGCTCCTCCGGCTCGAAGGAGAAGCATCCACGCTCACAGCCGTTCGCAAGGATGGAGGCGAGATCGAAACGATACCCATCCACCCCGATGACGTGAGTCCAGTACGAGAGCGAGTGCAGCACCATGTCTCGCACCACAGACTTCGTGAAATCGACGTTGGCTCCTATTCCCGTGTTGCATTGGAAGCGACGAGCGTCCTCATCGAGCTGGTAGTAGGTCCAGTTGTCCAGCCCTCTCCATGAGACGAGTCGGCTGATCTCTCCATCGTCACCGCCCGCCCCGTCCTCGGCGGTATGATTGTAGACGACGTCTACATAGACCTTGATCCCATGCTCGTGAAAGGACCGCACCATCTCTCTGATTTCGCGGGTCGGCCCACCTGCAGAGCGATCGGCGGCATATCTACGATCCGGAGCGAAGAAGGAGACAGTCGCGTAGCCCCAGTAGTTTCCCTTCCATGGCTCGTCTAGATGATCGTTGCCGTCGTTCCATGTCTCGTGAAGCGGTAGGAACTCTACCGCGGTGATTCCGAGATCGGCGAGATAGGGAGCCTTGAGCGCGGCACCGGCATAGGTTCCCCGAAGCTCCTCTGGAACGGAAGGATCGTTCATCGTGAGCCCACGAACATGAACCTCGTAGATAATCTCATCGCGAAAGGGACGCTCGGGCTTATCGAAGGGCTCGACGGGGGAACGTGAAAGCACAATCCCTTTTGGCGCGATTGGAGCCGAGTCCACGTTCCTGTTTCGGTCTCCGGAAAGATAGGGCCACCACTCTAGGTTCTCTGGATGAATCGGATCGTGACTGATCTCCAAAGCGTATGGATCTAGGAGAAGCTTATTGGGGTTGAACCTGTTACCGTCCTCGTCGACATCGGAAATGAAACCAATCTCGGTCCCTGGGCTCCAAGTAGGATCATAGGGCCAGTTGGGGCCCCACGCACGGTAACCGTAGTGGATTGCGGCTCCAGCCGGAAGGCCAGCCGAAGCAAGATCGGCCCGGGAAATCTCCACACGCCAAACAGCAGCGAGGGACTGGTCGACGTCGGTTACCTCATTCTCGGGTTCCAGCGCTACCACGAGAATCGGTTCGGCAAACATGGCCTCCTGGAAGATGTGAATCTCGAGACGAGTGGCGCGAGCCGAAAAGACACGGGCTACCAGCCTCTCATCATCCCCTTCCCCTTCAATCCAGGCACCGAGAGGCGGCATTCCCTTCGTCGCTGGGCACGAGTCGTTTGGATGTGCGGGCTCGTCCTTGCCGCTTGGTTCCGTTTGCTTGCAGGCCATGAGAAGAGCTATGAAACAGATTGGTATGAGGGGGAAAAGTACGACTTGAAGCTTCAAGAATCGAAGAGACATGGAATGCTCGATCTTATCTCATCTCCAATGAAAGAGCTTCCATGGTGCATGCGATCGTCCTTGGCGTAGCTCCTTATATGGCAAGAAGCACCTTTCTTCCGCGCCTTGATTCAAAACGGAGAGCACCGGTGACACCTCGAGAAACCTACGACGCCCTTCTGCCGGAGCTCCAGGAAGTGGCAAGGCTCCTTGAAACGCGCATAGCCACGGCCCTAGACCGAGTCGGAGACCCGTATCTCGTCAGGGCGAGAATCGATGAGCCCCGCATCAAGACTTTCGAGAGCATAGAGGCAAAGGCCCGGCGAAAGGGCGCACCTCTGGATAAGGCTCTTTTCGAGATTGGTGATCTCGTAGGCGTGCGTGTCGTTTGTCATAACCTTCAAGATGTCCGGCGCGTGACCGATCTCTTGGAGCAGGACCTCTCGAGCCAGAGCATCGATGTCGCCAGAACCGATAGCACTCACCATCCAACTCCCGCGGGCTACAGAGCCATTCATCTCGAAGCGCGCATTCCCTTGAACAGGAAAGAGCAGGTCGTCGAGGTGGGCTGCGAGATTCAGCTGCGCTCCTTGATGCAGGATTCCTGGGCAAGAATATCCCGCGAGGACCTCTATGGTCTCGAGGCAGAGGTCCCCAAGTCTCTTCGCAAGAAGATGCGCAAGCTATCCGATGCCCTGTCCGACCTGGATGAGCTCGCCGACGAGATTAGGACCGATCTCGCAATGCCTCGGAAGCTCGTCGGTAGCCCGGAGGCCGAGGTTCCATCCATGGAGGGCCTGGCTCTCATATACCGAAGCACCTTTGGTCAGGAGCCGCCGGACTATGTGCTCCAATGGGTGGTCCGGGAGCTCTCGGGACGAGAGATACGTCTCGACGCCCTTCACGCCTTCATGTCAAACGAAAAACTACGCAAGAAGCTTGGCAGTGCTCACCAGAAGTCGGGCGGGCCCTCGCCAGGACCGGAGCAGATGTTTCGCTGGCTAGTGCGCGCCCAAGTACGAGGAGCCCATGCCGCGCTCGAAACAGCTAGTAAGGAAGCCCGCCGAAAAATAGGCAAGATGTAAGAGAGCGAGGTCGGGGCAGGTAGTCTCGCAACGACTCCCGTGGTTTTGAAAACACCTCGACCAATTGCTAGAGCACCGCGGACAACAGGGGCTTGCAGTCGGAAAAGGCATCATGTCCTAGACGAAGCCTGTAGGCAGGAAGCGACGCAGCCCGCTCCAAGAGCCGCAAGCTGGCCGGCGCGCACTGTCGATCCGCAACCAGCCAGCCCGCTTGCCGGATCAACACCGGTAGGATCTCGGCCGGGCGCATGGGCTCCACTACCGTATTACCAGGTCCGGCAGCGAAGTGTTTCTTCCCAGACGCGACTGCCGACATACCCTCCCGCGAGTCAGGGCGTCTCTTGCCCCTGACGTGGCTCTCCACGCACCCACCCCTTTCCGGCACGAGCACACCTTTCAGCCTTCCAGATGTGGGAAAGGTGGACCTCTCACCAAGAGCAGCCAGATCGACTCGCACCTTCCGGCCCGTGGGGCTCCCCGACGGCCATGCCTCGTCCAGGCCAAACGGCCTAAGCCAACCTTGAACCTCGAGCCCCTCTTCATCGCCAATCAGCACCACATGATCATCGGAAAGGCAGCCCCAGCCCGCGCGCACGAAGTTCGCGCAGATGGTCGACTTACCCGAGCCGCCATCGGCCGCAACGAGCCAAACCATGCCTTCCTTGTCGGCGATGGCGCCGGCATGAAGGAGGCATCTGCCTAGGCGGCCAAGAAGAAGAGCGGAGGCAAGGGAGAGGAGCCAGAACACCTCTTCACCGGCCCCCTCTTTTTCGCCCCCATGAGCCACGAAAAGATCCGCTTTTCCCGTAAAAAGGTCGACCTCTCCCCAAGTCTCACCACCAAGAAGAAAAGTGCTATCACCGCGGACCCAAGCCCGCACCGACTCCATCTCCAATGTTGCCGGCTCTTCGGGAGGCTCATTCCGAGATGAAGCCGCGGGCTCGACCCTCAGCACGGAAGCCGCCTGATCAGAGGTTGGTGATACCTGTTTCGAAGAGCTCTCGAGGCGCCTGGCGGTCAAGGGAACCCAGGGTTCAACAAGATGCCGAAGCTCCGGTGCCGACTCCAATACGAGGCGGCCATCGGCGGGCAGCAGCCAGCCAAGAGTCTCATCGCCAAGACGAGGGCGTGATGCCGGCGTTGCCGTGGAGACAGGGCCTCGATTAGCACTCCACGAGGTCCTGGAGCAAAGCATCGTTCCAACTTCTGGGTTGGAGCTAGGATTAGAGGGCACGGTGCTGGAGAGAGAGTCCTTCTTCTCCCGAGGCCGGCTCGTCATTGAGGAGCAAGCATCTTGGCGGTCTTCGATCGAGCCAAGGAAGGCAAACTCGAGAGGCTCATAACCTTCAGCCTCAACCGGGCTCGGTGAACCCTCGATCTCTACCCAAGAATGAGCGGCGACACCGAGGGAGTAGAGATCTTCTTCATGGAGCGCACCTTCTCGATCTTCGGCCACGGTAGAGGGGCACCCATCTTCATCACGGCGAACCCCCATGCGCACCCGAGCCGATATGCCGTATGAGCGAAGCACGAGGCACTTTGCGATGCTCCTGTAGAGGCAAGTGGGAAGCCAAGGCCCCGGCAGCCGACCAAGCCCGGCTATCGCGTATCTTGCCGCAAGAAGTGCCGCGCGTGGCCTGTCTCCAGGGTTTGCCGCAAGCTCCCTCTCTTCGGGGAAGCAAACAAGCTCTCGCAAACGCGAGCCCGACAAGTACGCTGGAGTGCGAAGAGCAGCAACGATCCCTCTTCCCACAGCGCTCCTCTCTCGGCCCTTTCCCCTCGCATACAAGAAGGATGTTACGTGACGTTTGGCATCCCGTCGTAGCTCTTGTCTCCAGCCAGAGTCGAAACGGGTTTGGAGCCGGCGAAAAACACCCCCAAGCCGCGAAGACCGAAGCACCCCCGGCCTCATCCGTCGCTCTCACCACTACCGGCGCCTGTCACTTCATCCGGGTTTCCGGCGGTTCGAACCGACCGCAAGATCAGCCTTCGCTCGATTAGATCCTCGGCTATCTTGTCGACCTCTCTGGCGGCGGTCGGTCCATCCACATCGTACCGTTCACAAAGCCGGGTGACCATGGCGTCTCGGCTCATGCCCTCGGCGATGCAGCGCCAGATGGCCGCGGCCGTATCATTGAGCCGAAAGCAGCGCTTGCTGTCCAAGTGAACAATGACCGCCTCGTCCTCGTAGTCGGTCGATAGAACGTCCTTGGTAATCTCGAACTCGACATCATTCATTTGCTTGCCTCAAGCGCCGCGAAAACGAGGATGCGCCTCCCTATCCTCTTCTCTTATGTCTGGAAAACTCCCAGAGCCCGAGCACTTGACCCTCATGGGAGAATAAGGAGCCTACAACGCTTTTGCGTATTTAGAGAAGACCTTGAAGTGACGACCCAGCCTCGTTTGGCATCGAAATGTCGATTTCATGTCGAGATGAAGACAGCGGACAGGCAGGGTGCATTCCTCCACGATCAAGAATGCGCGACGATCTTATGGCCAAGATAAGCTACTCTGCGGTAGTAAGGAACGCATGAGCACATCGATCACGTATTGGACGCAAGAGTTCGTGGATGCCCACGTCGAGAACCTCCTAAGGGATCCCTCTTTCCAGAAGGCTTCCCGATCCTTCAAAGGAACGATCGTGCTTCAGTGTCTAGGTGCTCCAAACGGTAAGGATGTGAGCTCGAAGTACCACATCAACAAAGGCGACATGACAGTGGATGTGTCCTTCGAGGATTCCCCCAGCCAGGCAATACGGAACGAACCCTTCGACTCCAAGCGCTTCTTCGCTAGAACCACGGCTCCCTACGAGCTATGGACCAAGCTGGATCGAGGACAGATTAATGTCATTCAGGCCATAGCAAGTCCCGACTATCGCGTCGAAGGCCCGAAACTACGGATCATGGCGAACATTAATCTATTTCGGGCCATGAATGATGTGGCCGCCCGCATGGACAAGAGCTACTAGCGCGCCTTCTGTTTTTTTCGGCAGCAGCCCTAATGGACTCGCAAAACAAGAGCGCCCCGGAAGATGAGGCCGTCGAACGCATTGTCGTTGATGCGCTCACCAGCCAAGAGGAAGAGCACGAGGAGCTGCTCATAACATGGCGGCTGCTCAATGGCAGGTCCAAGGGAGCTTTTGTAATCGCCGCGCTCTTTGTTACAGGGGTCCTCCTGTTCATTCGCTACTTCACTCCCGAAGATGATTCGAGGGAGCGAATGGGGCTCTGCATTTCGGCGGCCCTGGGTGCTTTGAGCGCAGTGGTGTCCTTGGTTGCCCTGCTGATACGAGCCTCCGTATCGACTCCTGAGTGCAAGAAAGAGATCGTGAGCGCGTTGCTCGATAGCAACCCCGTCATGGACGAAGACCGTCGAGCGGAGTTCTACGAAGGAAAGGTGCGGGAGTGGACTGACGCCAGCGAAAAGGTTCGCCGTATCAACCAGCGGAAGTCCACGGTTCTACTCGTCTCTCAGCTATGTGTTGCCGCCGGCATCTTGTGCGCCATAGTGGTGGTTTTCCTAAGATTCTGGGAATGAAGAAGGGACTGCTAGACGGGCTGGTCGAAGGCCGGCTTCGGAACCCGCGCCCTGCCGCCGCGATACCTGATCGCCCGACCAGACCCCAAACAGAGCTTTTCTCTAATCTGGAGAGGCCGCGAGTCTATCTGGTCGGCTCGAGCCGTGTGGAGCATGGATTATCCAGTCAAAGCCGCCCAACCAGAAGAAGCCGGCTTTCAGCGAAGGGTAGCGCGTCGACGATCTACAAGCCGCGAGCCCCCCCAAAGAGGCTCTCCACTCCCAAGAGTGAAGCAAGAGCCCCGCCCTTCTTTTCAGCAAGCAGCGGCCGATAGCCGGCGCCTCATCCAACGTAACCCGCCCCAGCGGGCAACAAGCGGAGAGGTAGCCACTCCCGATGGCATCGCTCCCGCCGGTCCTGCTCCGTCCCTTCTCGAAGGACCCAGGCCAGCTCAAAGGGCGCAACGGCGATGGCTTCGAGAGATCTAGACAGGTAGGCACCACCGATCACCTTCTGAACGGCAAGTCCTTCAACCGCTTGAATTTGATTGCCTTTTTGCCCCTCATCACCCCGGATAGTCCGGGAGACCCTGATAGCGGGGGCGCGAGGCCACTGCCCCCATCGACAAGCTTGCACCTGATTTCAGGGGCTTAGGCATGGTGCGACAATGTAGGACACGGCATGCGGATTGCTTACAGGAGCCAGCACGAAGCCGAGGCAACACCGGCAAAGCTCGCCGCACCCAACCTTGTGAATGGGCCTTCGGCTAGGCCCTAAAGAGAGCAACATGATTCGCACCGCATTCCTTAGCATTGGCTCGAGCATCCTGGTTCTATGCGCCTCTTGCGGCGGTCAGGCACTGATGATTGACAGCCACCAGGCGACCACCAACGAGGAGGTCAGCGAAATAGTCGGCGGCGACGAGTTCGATGGCCTCCCTGCTGTCGGCAACCTGGTGTACGAAGGCGAGCAGCAGTGCACGGGCACCTTGATCGCGCCCCGGACCGTTCTGACCGCCGCCCATTGCGTCTATGGCTTCGAGGCATCGCGCATGCGCTTCGCCATAGGGCCTGCAATGTGGGATCAGGAGGCCAGTGTTCCCGCCGCCTATCTGAAGGCACATCCGCACTACAGCCCGAGCACCCTCGTTCATGACATCGGACTTGTCTATCTCGCCGAGGATGCTCCCGTGGAGCCAATGAGCCTGCTAACGCACATGGACGCCTCCTGGATCGGCGCCAGCCTCTTCTTCGTTGGCTATGGAGTCGACAACGGCTACTCGCAAACCGGCAAGGGTCGAAAGCGCGCTGTCTGGATCGAGATCTCTGGAATTGATGAGACAACGTTCCGGTACGAGGATCCAGAGCGCAATACCTGTGATGGAGACTCGGGCGGACCCGCCTTCTACAAGGATGATGAAGGGAACTACTTCCTGGCTGGGGTCACCTCATATGGAGACGTCTTCTGCTCGGAGTACGGGGTGAATACCAGGGTTGATACTCATATGGATTTCGTGAACACCGATTTCTCGGACATCGACAACCCAGACATCGATATGTCCGACGAGGACTCCGACGATCCATGCCATGGCGAGTCACTCGAGGGTCCCTGCGACAGCGACACCGTTGGCTGGTGCGAGAATAACGAGCTGCGCACCCGTGATTGCGCTGCTAGCGGCCAAACCTGCGGCTTCTCCCATTCCTACGACCTCTACTGGTGCATCTAGCCTCGGTTAGAGGGTACTCGCCGACATTAGGGGCGCGCCGGTCGTGGTACCCGAAGCCGGCCGCGCCCTCATGCAATCGGCGCCGAGGCACGAGAGCCCAGACGCCGACGAGACGAAATAGCCTCGATGATGCGGGCGCGCATCAATACCATATCGCCCGGCTCAACCTGCTGTCCCAGGACCTTTGGTCAGCAGCGCACGAGAGGGTTTCAGCTTCATGCCAAGGCCTGACATTGATGCCCGGATCCTCGAATTTTTGGATCCTCGGACCTCATTGAGCAATCCTCGTCTACACCTTTCGCAGAATGTCGGCAGCACGCCCCAGGGTCTCCTGTGACTTTCCAAAACAGAACCTCAGGAAGTGCTCATCGGTCGGGGTGCTGTAGAAGGGGGATATGGGCACCGAGGCCACACCATGCTCGATAGTGAGCCTGCGAGCGAATGACATCTCATCCTCATCACTGATGGCCTCAAAGTTCAGTAGCTGGAAATAGGTGCCCGAGGACGGCGTCATCGAAAAACGCGAGTCCTTTAGCGCCTCGACAAAGTCGTCTCTTTTCGCCTGAAAGAACTCATCGAGACCTTCATAGTTGGCGGGATCTTTCAAGAAGTCGCCTATCGCATGCTGCACCGGAGCATTCGAGCAGAAGACCATGAACTGATGAATCTTGCGAAACTCGCGCATGAGCTCTGCTGGACAAAGACAGTACCCCGTCTTCCAGCCAGTAGCGTGAAACGTCTTTCCGAAGGAGCAAACCACCAAGCTTCTTTCGGCTAGGGACGGATACAAGCAAACGCTCTCGTGGCGCCTCCCATCGAAGACGAGATGCTCGTAGACCTCATCGCTCAGGACAATGACGCTCGTATCCGCAAGTAGCTCCTGCAAGACGTGCATGTCCCTTGTGTCGAGTATGCTTCCGCTGGGGTTGTGTGGCGTGTTGATGATGACCATCTTGGTGCGAGGGCTCATCCGTTCCCGCACCTCTTCCCAATCAATCGAAAAATCGGGTGCCCTCATCTTACATGGCACAGGCACCCCCCCGTTCAATTTGATTGTCGGCACGTAACTATCATACGCAGGCTCGAAGACTATTGCCTCGTCTCCTTTACCAATGAAAGCGGATATCGCTGCGAATATTGCCTGCGTCGCTCCAGCAGTGACGGTAATCTCCTTTTCCGGATGGTACGTAGCTCCGTAAAGCCTTTCGGTCTTTTCGGCGATAGACTCCCTAAGAGACATTACACCAGGCATGGGCGCATACTGATTGTTTCCGGCTCTCATGTGCTTGGCCACGAGATCAATCAAGACAGGCGACACCTCGAAGTCTGGAAAGCCTTGGGAAAGATTAATTGCACCATGCTCATCCGCCAGCTGCGTCATGACAGCAAAGACGGACGTCTCTGTATCGGGCAGCTTGCTTCGCACTTCCTTGGCAAGGGATCTCATCTCTTTGAACAACGCTCCTTTCAAGCATCTCCCATGAGCCTACTGAAACCATCCCAGAGCAGCAAGGGCTAGCCCATTGAGCACTTGGGGCGCTGTCCGCGCCTGCACAGAAAGAATGAGCTCGATGGGTGCGGCCCGTCGCGCCAAAGAAAATTGGCGCCTTGACTGTTCGCTCCTCGCTCGACGAGCCGACCCGCAAGCGAAATGGCATTGTATCCGCCCGAAGCATTGGAGTAGCCTTGCCCCATGAGAAACACCTCATCCAACAATCTGTCCATAGAAGATAGTTTTGAGCCCAAGACTGATGAGATTTGGGAGTTCACTCACCTCTCCCAGCGTATGCTCGTTGCTGCCATTTGCTGCCTAATACTTGTACTGCCAATGACAGCCATGTCCTCCCAGGCAGATGCAACTTCACCAGTGGAGCAGGATGGCGACTCCCTCGAGGCTTCCGTGCCGGCCCCGAACAAGCAGGAGATTTCGGAGGCCAAGGGAGAGCCTGAAGAGGAAGAATCATCCGCGAGAGAATCGAAAGAACTCGGAAATGATGAAGAGTCCGAGCCCAAAGAGCATCTCGAGGGCTCAATGCCGAGCGATGGAGAAACCCCAGAGCCCGACGTGAGTCCCGAAGTATCCGCTGAACCGATGGCGATAGATGATGAGGCAGACCCCATAGAAGAAGAGACAGATGCATCCCCCAAGGACACTTCGGAGCTCGATTCCGTTGAACAGCCATCGCCTAGCCAGGATGAACCCGAGGACCTCGATTTGAGCGAGCTCGACCCTGCTTGGCGGCTCTATCACGAGGCCTTCATTCATCTGGCGGGCGATCAGCCCCTAGAGGCAGTAGCGACACTAAGCCACCTGCGGATCACATACGGAGATCATCCGGCAGCAGCCCTGGCACGAGAAGCCCTCCATTTCGTGGAGGCGACGACCATAGGCACTCCGAGCCCACCTCCATTGGAGCCCATTCCAGACGAGCGAGTGTCTCGAACACCTTTCTACATGGAAGAGGCCACGAACACGGCGCGAGCGGAGCTGGCGACCTTCCAAACACTCCATGGAATCGTTCTCGCCGTGCAGCTTGCACTCCTGGCGGAAGTTTCGACGGAACGCCCCGTTATGGCCATGGCCATGATGGGCGGCGGGCTCGGTCTTGGCCTTTCGCTCTGGTCCACTGCCAGCGGTATCACATCCGGTCAGTCACAAGCCATCAACACCGGCACGATGTGGGGGGCATGGAATGCGGGCGCGATGAGCATCTTGCTCGATCGCCTCGTGGATCCCCTTCCCTACAACGCAGGTCTCGGATTGTTGATGGCTGGGCAGGTGGGCGGAATCGCCGCCGGGGCCTACCTATGGAACAGGTGGGGACCACACGCAGGAGAGATTACTGTCGCCAGCTCTACCGGCATCTGGTCGGGAGCGCTAACCGCAATGCTTCTCGGCATCATGGCGCCAGGAATCGACGACGATCTGCGGCTCGCAACGCTGCTGGTCATGAGTGACCTCGGGCTTCTCTCCGGAGCCCTCTTGTCCCGGCATATTCAAATGAGCCGGAGCCGTGCGAACATCATCAATCTTTCGGGCGGGCTCGGTACATTCATCGGCTTTGTGACAGCGATATTCTTCGATGTATTCGATACGCAAGTGATGCTGGGATTCACGACGCTTGGAGCCCTTGGCGGCCTGGCTCTCGGCCTGCACTTCACGGAGGGCTGGGATCACGACAGACCCACCGGTCGGACCTCTCGATCCGCTGGCAATGAAAGCGCTCTACGACTCAACCTGATGCCCATGAATGATGGGGCGGCATTGGTCTTCAGCCGAGACATCTGATAGGCAATGGGTTATCCTTGCTCATCATGCGTCTTGGATTCGGAAGAGGAATAGGCCCTGGCGGGCTGCTTGGTCACGGCCTGCTGAGAAGACGGCGAGGCTACCGGCAAGCATCTATTGGAAGTCTGATGCTCACCATGGTCGTCGTCTTCGTCATCGTCATAGTGCAGTCCCGTGGCGACGATAATGAAAAATCTTCCAGCCCTTCCACTCTTCACGCTGTCGCCCCGATCCTAGAGCCTGGCCTGCCGGTCTTGAGTCTTCTACAACGGGCGGGGGAGCCGGCCTGCAGGGTCACGACAGATGATGGACAGCTTTGGCTCTATCCAAGACAAAGGGCGGTCGGCCAAGGCTGTACGCCCATGGAAGGAGACCTCGTAGTAATCGTCGAGGGTGAACGGGTAGCTCGTTTCACTCCCGAGTATGGACGCACAGCCGAGGTCATTGGACCAAGTGATGTGGCGGCTTTTCGCGCTCGTTACTCCTCTGCCGGAGCGAGAAGGCGCTAGACGATAGAGAGACTACTGCTCCTCGTCCTCTCCTTCTTCGTCATCGTCCTCGTCCTCTTCGTCATCCTCCTCGTCTTCTTCGTCATCATCCCGGGGAACGGCTGGACCAACAAGCACCTCGGCCTCCAAGGAGAGCTGCGAGAGCCTCTCCTCGATGGCGATTATGGCCATGCCCACGTCATCCTTGGCCATTACCATGGCTGCCATGCCGTCGCCGTCTTCCGTTTGGGGAACCACCAGCTCCGCCAGCTCGGGAGTCTGATTGGAGAACTGGAAAAGGCCGCCATGAACGACCTCGCCCTCGGCGTCCCGAAGGAAGGGCATGATTACGCCAAGGGCCATATGGCCCTCCTCGGCGGCCTCGTTGTCCACATGGACAGCCAATGTGATGTCCACGGCCTCTTCGGGCGGCAGCACGCGGGCTGTGAAAGTGGTCTCGGCCCCAATCCTTCCCTGAACAATCTGAACCTCTGCATCTCCGCTCCCCAGGGGAATGAAGAGCAAGGGCCTATTGGTGACCACGGGCTCATCTCGCAGCTCGCCATCTTCATCTAGAGCAGGTCCAACAGCCACCACATCCGGCCCCGCAACACTGACCTCCGTGTTCATTCTCCCAGCCAGCTCATTTCCTTCGGCATCGAGGATGACGAGATGACGTGTCGCGAAGAATCCCCCTTCAACCATTTGGAGCACGGAGGAGACGATGAAGACATCCACGAAATCCACATGGACCTCGAGCCAAGTAGACCTAGGCTGCACGATAAGCAGTCTATCGGCTACCGCCGCCTCTAGCGTCAGGCGATCGAGAAGAGTCTCGTCGGGATTCAAGACCTCGATGGCGGCGCTGCCGGGACCGACTATCTCGACCTCGATCTTCCTTCCGACATCTTCCCAAGCGGCCTCCAAGACATCGGTATCGCTACTTTGTACCGTCAGCTTGGAAAGAGACGTCGCCGAATCGAGACCTGTCACCTCGACCTCCAAAAGGAAGCTCACCCCAACCGCGTAGGGGTAATCGCCAAACATGGGATCGCCGGACTTGAAGCGAATCTTACCTTCCTCGCCTTCTTGTACGCCGATCTCGCAGCCCATTAGGGCAGCGACGACAAAGAACATGAGAGTCGATGTGAAGATGGATCGAAGCATGCTGTCGACCTCCATTGAAAATAGTTCGGCCTTCCTTCTAGCAAACAGCACGCCAACAGGAAACAGGTCAGCATTTCAGCAACTTAGTGAAGCACCGCTAACCCTGGGCATTTCCAGACCATGACAGAGATGTCGCTGTGGACTTCCTTGCCAACATGTTCTGGCTCCAAGAAATGGACTGCGAGCGCCTTCTTGGCGGAATGCTTCAAGGCAGTCCCGCGACCATGCAATGGCGGCCCCAGGCATACCGCCTGACAATCCGAATCCGATGCGATTCTCATGAGGTAACGATTGTCTGCCGAAAGAAACCTGCGTTACAGTTCCTCTTTCCAATGTAAGTCTTCGGTCTCGCTTCGGTTCTCAAAGTATCGAAGCATAAAATAGGGACAACTTTGTTGATCACGACAGACAGACGGCCACGCCCTTCGAGAAAACTGCTCCCATCAGCTTTCGTGCTCACAATGTGTATCTGGCCGTGTCTCTTACCTGCCTACGACGGCGAGGCTGCTCCACTCGATGAGTTAGGGCTCGATCTCGACTACGTCGATCTGGGCATTGAGAGTGAGATAGCCCTGCTTCAAGCCGAAGAGCTAGTTGTGTCGGCGACTCGATATAGTCAACCAATCTCCCAGAGTCCTTCGGCGATCAGCCTTCTCACAAGAGAGCAGATCCTCGCCTCCGGCTATGACAACCTCCCCGATCTTCTGCGCTTGATTCCGGGGGTGGACGTGTTTCGAATTAGCCAGGCTTGGGCTCCCGTTGGAATCCGAACCGGCATGTCCGCCTTGGGGGACATGCTCCTCGTTCTCGTTGATGGTCGGGATGTGGCTCTACATCTGAGCGGCGGTCCTATTTGGACACTTCTTCCCGTCGACATCCGGGAGATCGAGCGAATCGAGATAATCCGCGGTCCAGGCTCGGCGGTATATGGCGCCAACAGTCTCCAAGGCGTGGTGAACATCGTAACGCGTAGTCCCGACGAGCACTCCTTCGCCTTCGAGCCCTCGGGCTGGATAGGGGGACCTCGGACGATGGGCGGTTCGATGGTTGCTCATGGCGCTACCTCTGGCGGAGTCGGCTGGTGGTTCAGCACCGGATACGATCAGCGCGCCCCCTTCGATCTCCCAGAGGAGCGCTCACAGAGGACCGGACGCGCACGTGCGCGGCTCGATTTTTCCCTGGTAGAGGACTCGAAGCTTAGTGTCGAAGGGGGAGTGGTGGCCGGCGATGGGCGCTACCACCTGACGGTTACCGAAGGACCGGTCACAATCGCAAGCCCCTACCTGATGGCCCGCCTAGAGCACGGCAAGAGCACCATGACGGCTATCGTGGAGCACTCGGCTCTGACCATCGAGCAGGATCTGGGACTCGTAATGCCGGCAGACGCCGACAGCCATCTTTCGACACTCGCAGTCGCCCCACGAATCGATCTTGCAAGCCGCTCCCTTGAGCTAATGGCACACCAGGACCGCAGACTACTTGACAATCATCGTTTGGTCGCCGGCGTCACCGGCCGCGCCATACACCACTACGACATTACCTTGGTGTCCTGCCCCCGCGACGTAACTCTCGAGACATTTGATGAGAGCTTGTGCCCTCCGGCTCCGCTTTGGGAGCTTCGTGGAAGCTTATTCGCCCAGGACGATTGGTCTATTACCGACAGTTTGAACCTGACGACCGGCGCAAGAATCGATGTAAACAATCTTCATCCAGAAATAGGCTTCTCGCCAAGACTTACAGCCGTGTGGTCGCCTCTCGAAGGTCATTCGTTTCGGGCAGGCTATGGACGTTCCTATCGCAAGCCGAGCTTCATGGAAACCCGGCTGCATTTCGTCGTAGAACCCGACCCTTCCGTGCCCTCGGAAATGGCCCAGTGGCTACAGTACCTCTTTGCCACTCAATGTGGAAATCCCGATCTGCGCAACATGAAAATGGATGCGATAGAGGCCGGCTGGCGTGGTCGACTTCTGGATGATCGCATCACTATCTCCGTTGATGGATTCATCTCCTTGACACGTGCAGCCATAATCGCCGAAATGGATGGCTTGACGCCTCAAGTCGGCATGGGAGGGGTGCCCCAGGTTCCCACCGATGCCTTCATCGGTTGGAACAACGTAGACGGCGAGATTTGGGGCGCTGGTGGAGAGATCGAGCTTAGCTACAGGCCGAGTCGGCTCCTCGAGCTCTCTGCCTCTTATGCTCTGGACAAGAAGCGTGTGGTCGACTTTCCCGAGAGCGAGCTTTCACTCCAGGATGAGGGCAGCGAACCTACCCATCGCCTCATAGGCTCCCTGCGCCTGAAGCTTCTCGATGGCTTGAGTGCCGGGATGGATGCGTTCTGGGCGTCACGCTACAGCGCGACAATCAGGGATCCCGACTCGGTCTTGGACACCCCTATAACCCAACACCTAGGGGATCACACGCTGCTACACGCCACCTGCCAGTACGAGCGAGCCGTGCGTGATATGCCTTTGGAAATAAGTCTATCTCTTCTTCTTCCCGCTACCGGTTCTCCAAAGGAGTTTGCCGGCGGACCCAGGACCGAATCCGGTCAGCTGTTTGGCGCACGTCCAATGACTCCAAGATTGATTGCTAGAGTCGGTGGTCGTTTCTGATTGGAAGATGCGCCCAGACAAGCCGTATTGCGGCCATATATCCCGCTCGCCCCGCACCACCTATCAATACATCTCTAGAGATCTATCCCGGCTTTGCATTGGGCTCGAGCTTCGCATACTCCCAAACGAATCGCTCAACGATCCCAAAAAGGCCGGACACGCATAGCCAAATTCGTTACAGTGAAAGATCCTCATCCGACCGAGGCGAAAGTTTACTCATGCTGTTCGCCCAGCGCAAAACACCGCGAATGCCGGGAATCTCGTCATTGAGCGCGGGAAAGGGCGTCACGGTATACATATAGGCGTCCACTCGCAGCGAACCATCAATCTCGAACTCGCCCGTGGTGTTGTGGCCTCCATGGTTGGGGGGCGGATCGACATCGGTGACCGTAACCGGCCCCAACTGCACAAGCACGCTCTCGAGAGCTTCGGCGCGAGCACCTCCCGTCGCTACCTCCGCGGAGGTAACCTCGATTGCCGGCGGAACACCTCCGCCATAAGAGTCATCAATCGTCACTACTAGCGGGGCGCTTAGCTGTATCTGGTCGAAGTAAGAACTCAATGTACCCTGAACGGAAACCCGGTCGCCAACGGCTGGAACCGTTCCACTGTAGCCACTGCCATGATAGACGAATAGGCCCGAGTAATCCGGTCCTTCATAGCCGGATGCGTCACTTGGATCCGCCTGAATGAAGAATCCACGATTCGGTGCGACTCCCGTGACTATCATGTTCCTGATGCTGACGGGCTCCCCAAGATCGACCTCTCCACGCTTGATCTCGTACACGGAGAATGGGCAAGGCTCGTCTCCAGGATTGTAGACGTCTGGACAAGGGTCACAGGCATCCCCTCTTCCATCACCGGAGGTGTCTGTCTGATCGGGGTTGTAGACGGTCGGACAGTTGTCGTCCCAATCGAGAACGCCATCCCTGTCTCGATCGTACATAGATGGGGGCTCGCAATCCGTACCCACAATGAAGGGGCAGGGATCACAGGCATCGCCCATCCCATCTCCGGAGGTATCCGGCTGCACCCCACCATCGATACCGGGCCTTATCGGATTGAAGACACTGGGACAGTTATCCTCATCATCGGGAACCCCATCACCATCTAGATCATCTATAGAGCTCATTGGGAACTCGCCCGGCCGCATGGGGATGCAGCTTGGCTCATTCAGAGGCGTATCGCAGAAGTAGAGAGGATAAGCCGAAGAGCTCACTTGCCCTCTCAACTCCTCGAGAGTGATGCCCGTGTCGAGCTCGAGACATATCGCCTTTTCCACCCCGCATATCGTTTCGCTTTCGCATTTCGAGGCATCGGTGCCGACGATGCCGTCGACGAGCGCCCTGTCGCCAAAGAGAGGCAGTCCGCCACGAAGGACGAGAGTCACATCGACGACATCGGCTTCGATAACGGCTCTGTAGCCATCTCTGTCCCGTCCATTGAACACAGTGATGTCCGCGACGTAGCCCTCACGAAGCAGACCAATACGTGACTCCGCGCCCATGGCGACAGCGGCCTGATAGGTCGCCATCATCCATAGATCGAAGTCGGAAAACGCCCCGTCGAAGTGCCAGTAGTTCAGGTAGTCGGCACACTGCAGCTCCCGCAGCATGTTCATCGAGCCCGAAGCCGACCAATCCGTGCCCAGAGCGATGGTCACGCCGAGGTTCTTGTACAGAACGATAGGAGCCGTATGCCCGTAGAGATCGATATTCGAGCGCGGCGACCAGCTCAACTTCGCCCCCACATCCGCCATATGCTGTATTTCGGCGGCGGTCAGTCCCACTCCATGCACCAAGGTGGTGTTCTCCCGCACGAGCTCCTGGCCGCCCCCAGCACTGGAGGCGGTGCAGACGAACTCGTTGTGGGCAAATTGGTCGATACCCTCGGAGATATGCGCATGATAGATACCGGCCGACTCCGCGCGACTGGCCGAGTCGATGCTTGGGTAGTTGCAGTCTCCGCTGCGCTGGGTGCCGTCGGAATCGCCGAGCGGGAACGTGCGATAGTCCACATCCACACCCGAAAGCCCCTCGAGCATATTCGCACGGTCCAGATTGCGAAGCATTCCATGAGCTCCCCCCGAACCGGCTATGCTCGTCGAGCCCCCCAGCACCATTCGAACCTCACCCCAAAGAGGGTTGGATCCGCCGGGCACACTAAGCTGGGTTGCACCGTGCAATCCCCTGCGCCACTCGTGCCGATGATTGTAACGCTCGGTGCCATGCTCGGCGGGAGGCTGCTCGCTGAATGTGATGTGGTCGTGCGTGTTGATGAGGCCCGGAGATATCACCCCGCCTGGACAGCTGATCACCGTGGCTCCTGCTGCCTCGCAATCACAGCCCACGCAAGTAATACGGCCCATACCGTCGGTCACATCGATAGTCATCCGGCCGTTCTCGTAGATCTTGTCGGCCGAGAGAATGACCCCCTCTATGAGAAGGCCTCCGTCACCCTCAACAACCGAGCAGACACCGGTCGCGGGCTGAGTGAGAACGTTGTCGCATACGATGCGTCGGCCCAAGACGATTGGCTCGCAGGAGTTGTCGACACATTGATGGCCGGAGCCGCAGTGCGCATTCTCCAGACACTCCACGCAGGTATCGCCAAGACAGTGAGGCGTGTCCCCCGAACAAGGCGGATCACACTCCGGGGGCGGCAACGCCTCCTGGCAGACATTGTCGACACACTCCTCCCCATCGCCGCAGTGCGCATTCTCTAGGCACTCCACACAGGTATCGACCAAACAGTGAGGCGTGTCTCCCGAGCAAGGCGGATCGCATTGCGGCGGAGGCAGTATCTCCTCCTCGCAGACATTCGAAGCGGGATTGCAGACGCGGCCATCGGGGCAATCGGACTGCGATAGACACTCCACGCAAACCCCGCTGCCCACATCACACACGCCTCCACCGGCGCTATCGATGCAATCGGCATCCGATTCACATTCGGCCTTATCGCCACAAGCAAACAGCAGCATCACAAGTGCGATGCAAGCGGGTGAGAGCGAAGAGAGCTTCTTCATGTCTTTCTCCTCACCAGGCCTCGAGCGAACGCCGAATTGCATCCATGCTCGTTCCAACCTGGCTTGCCTTGCCGAGAACGGGGCAACAAGGGCAGTCGACGGGCTATTGATGTCTCAGAATCGCATATCGAGCGGTAAGTGGAAAGGAGATAGTTAGGCCTGGTGCCTCCGGATCTCTCGATCGCCATGACCCTATGATGAAGCCTGCGTCTTCCTTGGTCCCGTTTTCACCGCTTGTGCAAGGCCAAATGGGCTCACCGTGACTTCACAAGAGCTTCGCTTCCCTTCTTTCCAATGGATGTTTACACCTAGTTCTGTAGAATGCAAAATCGCGTTTGTCTCTACAGTTTCTTTGCAAAAAGGAGATATTCCAAATGTTCAGCAGCAAAAGGCTCACCATCTCGGCATTCATGGCCCTCTCTCTTCTTCTGGCCATCATGATTGGCCCCGGATGCCAGACGACTCCAGCGCCCGCGGAACCTGTCGAAACGGCCGAGCCGACCCCGGAGCCAACCCCAGAGCCAACAAACGACACGGAGGCCCCCGTCGAAGAGACGGATCCAGTCGATGTCGCGGCCGAGGATCTACGGATGCCCCCGCCCCAAGGAGCCTTGAGCGGCAAGAGAGTCGCCTTCCTGGTAGGAGAAGGATTCCATGATGGCGAAACCTTCATTCCCATGGCCTACCTTCACAACCGTGGAGCGGATGTAAGAGTGATCGGAGTAGAAACAGGAGTGGTAACGGCCTACAATTCCGAAATCACTGTCGTAGTGCAGCATTCGATAGGAGATGTTTCTCCCGACGACTTCGACGCCTTGGTGATACCTGGCGGTCAATCGCCCGATTGGCTTCGCCAGCACGAAGATGTCGTCGCCTTCGCCGGCACCTTCTTCCGGGCCGAAGGCATCACCGCGGCTATCTGTCACGGTCCCCAGGTCTTGGTGGCCGCCGGCGTGCTCGAGGGCAGAGAGTCCACTTGCTTCCCGAACATGAAGGACGAGCTGGTTGAAGCTGGAGCGGAGTACGAGGATGTGCCAATGAAGAGGGACGGGAATCTCATCACATCTAGAAACCCTGACGACATTCCGGTCTTCAGCAGCGCCATCGAGAAGGCATTGCTCGAATAGAGGCCGCTTTGCAACCGGGGCCTTTCGGGTGACGCTCACCAAAGTTCACTTGGGATAAGGTGGCGTCACACGGCTCGACCAAGCCCCACCCAGGCAGAGAAAGAGTCAGCCCGGGACTCACGTCCCCGGGCTGGCGTCAATATCCCGTTTGTGGCTCGCTTTTTTCTCGCTTGCAGGCTCGGCATGCTCGACCCTTGCATCCGGGTCATCGGCGTACGGCGTGGCTAGGTCCGCCCAATTGTCTACTTAGAACCCCCCTACCCGCACTACTCGATCCGACAGCTCTCTAGGAGTTCGGCGTCAAGTGCCTGTATGCACGGGTATGCTCCAGCTACAAGAAGCGAAAATTGCACCGACGCCCACGGGATGCTACTGATCGCCGACGCATGTGAACCTCGGAGACCCCCCATGGCTGCATCTCGTACTGTGTTCCTCGCCGTCTTCCTGCTCTTCTTCCTTTCCTGTTTCGAGGCAGACGGGCAACAGAGACCGCTGGATTCGGATTCAAACAGGACCGCCGACTATACCCTGCCAAGAGGGGAGAGGTATCCCAGCGTCAGAAACTTCGATCGCCCCAATCGAGGCCGAATCAACATCTCTGCGTTTGCTTTTCGAGACCTGAACAGAAACGGAAGTTACGACGAAGACGAGCAGTCCCTATATGGAGCCAGGTTCATGCTGATCGAGGGGCCGCGAAGTGATGATCCACAAAAGACATACAAGAGATCCAACAAGGGAGGCTTCGCGAACTTTCGAATGTCCGCGTCGAACGAGGAAGCGGAAATCAAAAGGCCCGGCACCTACCAGTTCGTTGCTTTTCCGCCTCCAGGGATGGTCGTATCTTCCGGAAACGAAGTCGATGAGTTCGAGGTCTTTGAATTGCCCGGATCCATAGGAGACCTCGTGCTGGATCGAATGCCCAAACCGGTGGGGTTCAAACCCAAGCTCTCCTTCAGCGGAAGACTGCCTCGAGGTGACAACCTAAGGATCGCCGGATCGACCGAGACGGATCGGCAAGAGACCCAAGAAGTCAGAGCGGATAGGAGAGGATCCTTCTTCTTCGGCATCGACGAGATGAAGCCTCGACAGGTCATTCAAACAAGGGGAGACAAAACTCTTGTCAGGCATGTCGAAAAGAGTTTTTCTCCCGTCGTATTGTCTCGCATCAATAATATAGAGAGACAACTGGAACTTATGAACAGAGATTCGATGGGAACCCCTGTCACCGCGACATTCGACGATCTGATTCGCACTAGCGAAGTACGCAAGTTACCTGATGGCTACAAGGGACTGGACTGGGATAACATCACGGCCATACATAATAAGTTTTCGAATGCGATTGGATATCACAACGTAATAGTTTCCGGACATTATGCGGCATACAACAGCTCGGGACAGATAGGGACGGTTAGCCGTGATACGCCTTTTGATTTTATTGGTGGATACTTGGCGGTCGCGGCCGCGCGAAGACACGGGGAAATAGCCATATTGAAGGGATACGCCGGGGATGAGCTGATATACGAAGACGAGTTCCCGCTCTCGGCCTACTTTCCTACTTATTTTCAGGCGGACTACATGGGCATCGACAAGCTCGTCATACGCACCAAGAGATACTGGCAGATTGCGATGGACGACCTGGAATTTCGCCTGTAGGCCAAGAAAGCAACATTGTCGAAGACACATCTAATCGAGCCAATCAGTAAGGATCGCCAATGCAAACTAGGCTCTATTCCATCATTCTTCTTGGCATAGCGTCTTCCATGGGATGTGGGGGCATTTCGTTTGACGTGAAACTCGGCTCCGAAACCATCGTCGAGCGGGGGACACTGATCGAGCAGCTTCTGCCCGTAGTATTCGATTCATTCATAGCGATAGACCTTACCGAAACGCAGGAGTTCAAGAACGAGCAGGTTGGCCGCGATCGCGTGAAGTCCGTGCTATTGAGCTCCTTCGCAATCGAAGTCACCCACCC